>CAIYNT010000337.1 GCA_903927605.1 uncultured Holophagaceae bacterium | reverse complement strand
GACAAGATCCACCAGATCTATGGCGTCATGCAGGCCGGCCAGATCAAGTACGGCATGCAGACCTTCAACCAGAGCCTGTCGGATTTGGTGATACGCCGGGAGATCAGCCAGGAACAGGCCTTCGACTACTCCTCCAACACCGACGAACTGCGGGAACTCATCAACCGTGGCGTCGGCGTCAGCTCCGCTGGGGGCCGGACGGCCGCGCCAGTCCCAGCTGGCAAGCCCGTTAGCCCTGCACTGGGAGGCCGCAATCCCAACATCAAGTACACCTAGGACTTCTCTATAAGTGCTTTCCTGCCTATCCTGAAGGCACCACCGTTGCCAGCCCTTCGCCGAGGTCCGCATGCCCGCTTATGCATGGAAAGGCAAGAACCGAATGGGAGAGGTCCAGGAGGGCGTCCTGGTCTCCGATTCCCGCGACGCTGCCGCCATCACCCTGAAGCGCAATGGCATCGAGGTCATGAATGTCCGGCTCACGGCTGCCCAGGGGGGGAAGTCCTTCGGCAAGGTTCCTCCTAAATCCTTGGCCATCTTCACCCGGCAGTTCAGCGTGATGATCGACGCCGGACTGCCCCTGGTGCAGTGCCTCGAGATCCTGGGTGCCCAGCAGGACCACAAGGGCTTCCAGCGCATCATCGAGGCTGTGCGGGACGACGTGGAGAAGGGCTCCACCCTGCAGGCCTCGCTGGCCAAACATCCCAAGGCTTTCAATGATTTATACGTGAACATGGTGGGCGCCGGGGAGAGCGGCGGCATCCTGGATGTCATCCTGCAGCGGCTCTCCGGCTACATCGAGAAGGCCGTGAAGCTGACCTCCAAGGTGAAGGGGGCCATGACCTACCCCGTGGCCGTCATCACCATCGCCATCGCCGTGGTGGTCATCATCATGCTGAAGGTCATCCCCGTGTTCTCGGCCATGTATGAGGGCCTGGGCAGCAAACTCCCCTTCCCGACCCTGATCTGCATCGGCATCTCAAATGCCCTCATCAACTACAGCTGGCTCATCATCATCGGCATCGTCCTCATCGTCGTCGGCCTGCGCCAGTTCTACAAGACAACTGGGGGGAAACTCCAGATTGACGCACTGCTGCTGAAGATCCCCATCATCGGGGATGTGCTCCGCAAGGTGGCTGTGGCCCGATTCTGCCGCACCCTGGGCACCCTCATCAGCTCCGGCGTGCCCATCCTGGAAGGCATGGACATCACCGCCAAGACGGCGGGCAACATGGTCATCCAGAACGCCATCCTGAAATCCAAGGATGCCGTGGAGCAGGGGCGGAACATCGCCACGCCGCTGGCGGAAACCAAGGTCTTCCCCCCCATGGTGGTGCAGATGGTGGGGGTGGGCGAGGCCACCGGCGCCCTGGATGCCATGCTCTCCAAAGTGGCCGATTTCTACGAAGACGAAGTGGACAACGCCGTGGCCAATCTCACCAGCCTGATGGAGCCCGTCATGATCGCCTTGCTGGGGGGCATCATTGGTTTCATCGTAATCGCCATGTACCTGCCGATCTTCAATCTGGCCAATGTCTTTGGTAAGGACTGAACGCACGATTCTTGCCACAGAAAAGCAGGAGGTCCCAATGCCGAATCGAAAGCCCGCCGAAGGTTTCTCATTGGTAGAATTGCTATTGGTGCTGGCCATCATCGGCATCATCAGCTTCATCGCCGTGCCCAGCTTATTGGGACAGCGCCGAAGGTCCCGGGTCATCGGAGATGCCATGGCCAACGCCAAGGTGCTGCAAATGGGACTGGAATCCCTCAAGGCCGATAGCGGCATCTATGGTGCGGCTGCCACCTACGACTGGACAGCCGACGGCACTGCCACCACGGGACCAGCCCTGATACCCACTTTCACGCCCAATGGCTCGTCCAAGATGAACTACAACCTCGTCATTGCCAATGGCGGACTCACCTATACCCTGACGGTGACGGATCCCTCCATTGGGGCAGGGGTGACGGCTTATCAGACCAACCAACTCGGGCAGGAATTGGCCCGGCTGCAATGATCACTTGGGATATCAGGTAATCGCCTCCGGAGCCGGTTCAGAGATGGCCGGGACCGCCTATGACCTGCATCTTCCGGAATCAAGCCACCCCAAAAACAGCATCAATAGTCCACTGCCCACACTGAATGTCCCCAAGAGCCACGCCGGTGTCGGCGGCGGGGGAGGGAAGAGCTGCTCTTCAGGAATGTTTTGGCGGACTTTCACTTTCCTACCGCTGGGGAGGCGAAGGAGGTTTGGTTCAGGTTGAAAGGTAACTCCAGCCAAGTGCACCTCCTGCTGGGCAGGGCCGCTGCGGATTACCCGATGGGCCGCGGCATAGGGTAGTACCCACGGGATGAGGTCCCGCCGCCACGGTTGGGCCAGTTCCTGACCAGTGAGGGCGATGGTGAGCAGAAGGCCCACTAGGCCGAAGACCACAGGCACCGCCAGGCTATTGATGCGATCCGAAATCCAAAGGTACAGGACCGTCACCGGCAGGCTGCCCAGCCAAAGCCAACCCAGCACCTTCGCCATTTGAAGGCCGTGGAAAGGAATAACCAACACGGGGTTCAGTGCCCCCAGGGCGCGGCGCTCCACCCACAGAAATACCCCGACCAATACCAGGGTCGCTGCCGTCATAAGGAGTGTGCAGAACGATTTCGCCAGGAAGACCCCCCGGCGGGGTGTGGGCATGGTGTGCAGATGGCGCCACGTTTTGAACCGGTGTTCGGGACGGAAAACCAAAGCCGGCAGCAAGGCCAAAACAAGGGGATGGAAAATCCCTCCCCATAGCGAAACCACCATCCTCAGTTGAATGGTGTCGAGGTTGGACATGTGGCTGGGAGCCTGCATCCGCATGCCCAGATAAGGCCGCTCGAAGAGCAGGAATTCAATGACCAGGAAAAGGAGGGGCAGCAGCCAGACCATTCTTCTGGCGACGGAACGCCTGAGTTTCAGGCCTTCGGCGGCCACTTGGCGGATGAAGGATCCCATGATCATTCCTTCAGGCCTGCATTGCGCTGATGACGGGAGAAATCAAGGTTCCCCAGCGCCACCAGTGCCGCAGCCGAAAGCAGGCCGATGGGGGCATAACTCCAGGGGAGGACTCGCCAACGATCGAACACGATGGCCATGTGGGCGGAAAGCCCCCAGGGCAGTACCTGAACCAGGGACGAGACGCCCACCAGGCGAAGGGCCAGCCAGCTTCCGATGATGGCCACCGCTAGGCCAATCCAGATCCCGGGGACTCGCATGGAAAGCCAAGTGTGGAAGGCCGCCACTCCTACAGAGGCTAGAACGGAATAGGTCGTAAACCGGAGGAAGGCGGCTAGGGGCAAGTGCCCCATCAGAAGACCCGGATTGGCCTTGAGGACGAACCCGCCAAGGAGCAACAAGGACGCGAGCACTGCCAGGGCTACCAGGACCAGCACTAGATGTCCCAGAGCCTTGACGAGGTAATGGGTGCGCCGGGGCATAGGCTGTATCAGCAGCAGGTTCCAGGCCCGGGCCTCCCGTTCCTGCTCCCAGGAAAGATCGCAGATCAGGGCCGTGGCGATGGGCATGAGCATCAGGTTCCAGGTGACGAAGTTCAGTTCCAGCCAGAACTGGAAGCCCGGCTTGAACATGCGGATCCGGCTTTCCGAGAACCAGAAGATGATGAACAGGAAACCCACCTGGCAAAGGGGAGCGAGCAGGGCTGTGAGCAGCATCCAGCTCTTTCGCCACTTGACGCGCTCGGCGCGGAAGCATGAAACCAGAACACTCATGCCTCCTCCAGCAGGGCCAGGAACCGTGCCTCCAGGTTCTGTTTGAGCGGAGCCAGTTCGTAGATCTCGCAGTTCCCGTCCACCAGGCAGGAGGCGATGCGGGGGGCTTCAGTCGCAGCGACCTGTACCAGGATCCGGCCCTCTCCTTCTCGAGAGGCATAGCCCTGCCGCTCCAGGGCGGCCAGGGCCCGAGGGATATCTCCGACACGGACCATGAGTTCAGCCTGGTTCGAGGCGCCCAGCTGCTCCGTAGGCCCCTGGTACTTTAGCTTTCCCTTGTGGATGACCACCAGATCACCGGCCACCTGTTCAACCTCAGCCAGCAAATGGCTGGAAAGGAACACAGAGGCTCCGGTCTCCCGGGGAAGACCCTGGATCAGGGTCCGCATGTCCTGGATGCCGGCGGGGTCGAGTCCATTGGTGGGCTCGTCCAGGATCAGCAGCTGGGGCTGGCCCATCAGAGCCATGGCCACGCCGAGGCGCTGGCGCATGCCCAGGGAATATTCCCGCACCGGCCTGCGGGCATCCTGGACCAGGCCCACCAGGCTCAACACCCGGTCCATCTCGGTCCTGGCCAGGTCCCGCAGGACCCGCGTGATCTCCAGGTTCTCCAGACCCGTCAGATGGTCGTAGAGGGAGGGCGATTCCACCAGGGCTCCGATGTGGGCCAGGGCGTGGGGGTGCCCCGGGGGATGGCCCAGCACTTCACAGGCACCGCTGTTGGCCTTGATGAGCCCCAGTAGCAGGCAGATGGTGGTGGTCTTGCCCGCGCCGTTGGGTCCGAGGAAACCGGTAATGGCCTGGGGGCGGACCTGCAGGTCGAGGCCGTCCACCACCACCCGACGGCCGAAGCGACGGGTGAGCTTCGTTGTCGAAATGACCCATTCCATTTCGCCCGACCTCCGTGGCTGTTTGCCCCGCTTATTTGTGTGACGGCGAGTGTTCTTCCATCCATCCTACCGAATCTCACTCCAAGGCCGTATCCCTATGGATAGGCAAGACCGTGGCAGGGAGGCAAACGCAGACGCAAAAAATGGGGGCCAGAAGGCCCCCATTTCTGCACTCGTAAGGCCCTACTCGAGGCCAGCGATCTTCTGATAGACGTTCGTGGCGGTGCCGGTCGAATCCAGGAAAGTGTTGTTCACGTAAACTGCCGTGGAGACTAGGCCGGGGGCACCAGCGGCGACAGGCAGGAAACCGGACTGGACCTGGCCCATATTGGCTGCTGCGGCTGCAGTTTTGGTAGTCGTG
>CAIYNT010000336.1 GCA_903927605.1 uncultured Holophagaceae bacterium | reverse complement strand
GCCCGCTACAGCCAGGGCAGTGCCCCCTCCGTTGGACTCAACTGGGAGACCGCCTCCTCCGGCAACAAGCAGATCGGTGGCAGCGGTGATGTGACCTGGATCGCCAGCGGTCTCAGCGGCGCCGGAAACCTGCTGCTCTTCAACAACAACCAGTACCTCTACCAGCGCACGCCGCAGTCCTACGTGTTCGAGATCAACCCCCACCTGAATTCGGCGGGCATCGCGGGCGCCGCCTACATTGACCCACCCGGAGCCGGGTACACGACCTGGACCTTCGACAAGGACACCATGAAAGCCAACCAGCTCCTGTCCAAGCAGGTGACCTGGAAGTATGGATCGGTGGGCAATCTGACCCTTTTCAGCCAGTTCGGCTCCAGCGCCCAGCGGCTCCCGAATGGCAATACGCTGATCTGCGCCACCACCACCGGCTACCTCATGGAAGTCACCGCAACCGGGGACGTGGTCTGGGAATACATCAATCCGATCACCCCAGGTGGCGCCAAATCGGCACTGGGAGACCGGCTTCCGATGACCAACGCCGTCAACCGGGCCAGACGATATTCCTACAGCGATTCAGCATTCAGCGGACATTGACACCCCAACCCACTCCCAAGGAGGACTTATGACCAGGACCACCGCACTTCTGCTGACCATCGCCATGGCCAGCCCTGCCTTCGCAGCCGGTAACCACGGCGGGGGTAAAAACCCGGCCAAACAGGCTGACCGATCCGCCATCGAGGCCGATAAGGCCAAGATCCAGGCGCTGAAGGCCAAGATGAAGACCGAAGACAAGGCCGCCAGGCAGGCTGATAAGGCGCAGATCCAGGCCCTCAAGGCCGACATCAACGCCAAGAAGGCCGATGCGAAATCCCAAAAGTAGGTTCTCGATCGCCCCTCGAACGGACCGTCCATCGGGTTCCGGACCTGCAGACGCCATCCGCTGAGATCACCAAATCCTTCTGACCAGCCCCGCCACAAAGCGAGGCTGGTCATCTAGCTTGATGTGGATCCCTCATGCGCCTGAATCCCTTCGCCACCTTCGTTCTCGCTGCCGCCGTTGCCCTGTTGCAGGTCAACTGCGGTAGCGGCGGCGGCAGTTCACCCTCAACAGGCGGGTCCACGACCCCGGCGCCAGCATCTGCCTTCACCTTCACACCAAGTGCCCCCACCACCGGCCAGACCGTGTCCTTCACGGACACCTCCACCGGTAGTCCAACGGCCTGGTCCTGGACCTTCGGCGACGGATCGACCAGCACACAGCAGAACCCCACCCACGCCTATTCGACCGCCGGCACCTTCAACGTGGGTCTGACGGCTTCCAATGGGGGCGGGTCAATCAATGTGAGCCACACCATCACGGTGAAGACCGCAGCCAGCATGCCCACTGCGGCCTTCACCTTCAGCCCCGCCTCTCCCCTGATTGGGCAGACCGTCACCTTCACGGATGCCTCCACCGGCAGTCCTACGGCCTGGTCCTGGAATTTCGGGGATGGCACCGCAACCAGTTCGATCCAAAACCCAACCCATTCCTTTGCCGCGGCCGGGGCATTCACAGTCACCCTGACGGCGACCAATGCGGCTGGCTCGAACACGGCAAGCCACACTTGCACCGTGGTCACCGTTCCACCGCCCACTCAGTCATTTATGGGAACCATCGTGCTGGGTGCGCCCACGGACACCTCCGTAAAAGCAAGCGTCTTCAGCGCAAGTCAGAGCGGAAGCGTCTTGCTTCAATACGGGACCTCTTCCGGAATCTATGACAAGCAGATCACCGCAGCCTCCTTGGTGGCTGGAACACCCATGAGTCTTTCGGTGGATGGCCTCACCCCGAACACCCGCTACGTTTATCGCCTCAGCTTCACGGCCACCGATGGAAGCGGATCGGGCACCACGCCGGAATACGTGTTCCACACGGCCCGGCCTGCTGGTGCCACCTTCACCTTCAGCGTTCAGGCCGATTCCCACATGGACGAGAACTCCACGCTGGGCCAGTATCAGCGGACCCTGGGCAACGTGCTGACCGACTCACCGGATTTCCATGTGGATCTCGGCGACACGTTCATGTGCGAAAAGCATTCCGCGCCCCTGACCGCGGTGATCCAGATGGCCCCGGACGCAGCCACGGTGAATGCCCGCTATATCTATGAGCGTGGCAACTTCGGACTGACCACCCACTCCGTGCCGCTGTTCCTGTGCAATGGCAACCATGAGGGTGAGGCCGGCTGGCTCAACGACGGCACGGCGCAGAACATCGCCATCTGGACCACCCAGGCTCGTCAGAACTACTATGTGAACCCTCTTCCCATCGGCTTCTACAGTGGCGACACCGTGGACGAGCCTTTCGTGGGCAAGCGGGCCTCCTGGTATGCCTGGAACTGGGGTGACGCCCTGTTCATCGTTCTGGATCCGTTCTGGAACACCAAGGTCCAAGCCTCCAAGGATCCATGGGGCATGACCCTGGGTGACCGGCAATATCAATGGCTTCAGCAGACCTTGGCGGCCAGCACGGCCAAGTTCAAGTTCGTCTTCATCCACAACCTGGTCGGCGGACTTGATGGGCAGATGCGTGGCGGCATCGAGGCGGCACCCTTCTATGAATGGGGCGGACAGAACACGGATGGCAGCAGTGGGTTCAGCCAACAGCGGCCGACCTACGGCCAGCCCATCCACGCCATGTTGGTGAAATACGGCGTCACGGCGGTCTTCCACGGCCACGACCACCTCTACGCCAAGCAGGTCCTGGACGGGATCATCTATCAGGAAGTCCCCCAGCCCAGCGCCACCAACAACGCCAGCGGTCCGAGCCTGGCGACCACCTACCACTACAACTCCGGGACCATCCTCAGCAGCTCGGGTCACTTGCGGGTGACCGTGAGCCCCACGTCCGTGACCTCGCAGTATGTGCGTTCCTGGCTTCCCGCCAGTGAGACCACCACGCAGAAGAACGGCTCCGTGGATGACACCTGGACTGTCGGTGTTCCCGGTAGCCCCAACCCCGCCTTCAGTTTCAGTCCCACATCGCCCGTGGTTGGGCAGGCCGTCCAGTTCACGGACGCATCTTCGGGTGCGCCCACATCCTGGTCCTGGGCCTTCGGTGATGGGGTCACCAGCACCGCGCAGAATCCCACCCACACCTTCGCGGCCCCGGGATCCTACACGGTGACCCTCACCGTCGCCAACAGCACGGGTTCCACCGCCACGACCCGGACCGTGACCGTTGCTTCGGCTGGAACAGCGCCTGGAACCGCCTTCAAATTCACCCCTACGGCTCCGGTGCAGGGTTCGGCTGTCACCTTCACGGACACCTCCACCGGGACACCCACTTCCTGGGCCTGGACCTTTGGGGATGGCGGCACGAGCACCGCGCAGAACCCGACCCACACCTACGCCACGGCCGGGACGTTTACCGTGAGCCTCAGGGCAACCAACGCATCCGGCTCCACTTCCAAGAGCCAATCCCTTACCGTGATCACTTCGGGAGGCGGCACCTCCTTCACTGGCAACATCGTGCTGGGCTCTCCGACCCCTTCCGCCATCAAGGCGAACATCTTCTCGCCGGATCAGGGGGGCACAGTCTCCATTGCCTATGGCAAGGTTTCCGGAACCTACGATCAGCAGACCGCTGCTGCCACCCTACTGCCCGCGACACCGCTGGAACTGACGCTCGACGGCCTGTCCGCGGACACGCAGTACTACTACCGCCTCACCTACCAGGGGAACCCAGGGGCCGAAGCCAGTTTCCACACACCGCGCCCGGCGGGAAGTTCCTTCACCTTCTGTCTGCAGGGTGATTCCCATCCCGAGCGCGTGAACACCCAGTTCAACTCCAGTCTCTACACGCGGACGCTACAAACCGCCGCCGCAGACAAGCCTGATTTCTACCTCACCATCGGTGATGACTTCAGCGTCGACCAACTGGATCCCACCACGGTCAGTGCCGCCCTAGTGACCGAGCGGTACACCATCCAGCGACCTTACTTGGGTCTCATCGGCCGTTCCGCGCCTGTCTTCCTCGTGAACGGCAACCACGAGCAGGCAGCCCGCTACCTCCTTGACGGTACCCCGAACAATGTCGCGGTGTGGGCTCAGAATGCCCGGAATGCCCATTATCCCCAGCCGGCCACCGATGGGTTCTACACCGGAAACACCGAGGTGGTGCCCTTCATCGGGTTGCTCCGAAACCATTACGCGTGGACCTGGGGCGATGCCCTGTTCGTCACCATCGACCCCTACTGGGGTTCTTCCATCTGCGTGGATGACCCCTTCTACGGTGGCCCGAAGCGCAGCAACCTATGGGACATCACCCATGGGGACGAGCAGTATCAATGGCTCAAGGCCACCCTGGAACAGAGCAAGGCCAAGTACAAGTTCGTCTTCGCCCACCATGTGATGGGCACGGGGCGTGGTGGAACGGAACTGGCGGGGCAGTATGAATGGGGTGGCAACAACGCCAATGGCACCTGGGGCTTCAACACCAATCGCCCCGCCTGGGCTTCGCCGCTCCATCAGTTGATGGTGGCCAACAAGGTGACCATCTTCTTCCAGGGGCACGATCACATATGGGTCCACCAACAGTTGGATGGAGTCACCTACCAGACCCTTTCGGAACCGGCTGACCCGAACTATTCGCTCTTCAATGCGGACGCCTTCCTGTCCGGGGACAAGTTCCCCAACACCGGCTACACACGGGTCGTGGTGAGCCCCACCGGGGTCAAGGTGGACTATGTCCTCACCTACCTTCCTGCGGATGAGGGGCCAGGGAAGACGAATGGGTCGGTCGCCTTCAGCTACACCATCCCATCGCCATGATGGATCCGAGGCATCAATACCCTTCCTCCAACGAGAAACACTGATGCCAGCCGCCATTGCCGTTAGCCTTCTTCAAGCCCCACCCATAAATCCATGGACCCACCATGAAGACAGTTGAGATCGTTCAAGGCATCATCCAGCGCTTTCGCCGCCCCACCACCTGGGGCATCATCCTCGGTTTCGGACTCCTTTGGGTGCCGGCGAGGTTGGTTGCCGGGGTGTCCTTCCATCGCATGGGCGTTTGGGAATTCTTCCTGCCAGCCCTCATCCTGGCCTTGCATCTAGCCCTTTCGCCCATCCCCTGGCAGTGGACCGGGGACACGCAACCCAAAGCTGTCGTGTGGCGTGGGTTCCTGCAGGCGGTCCCATTGAACGCCGCATGGGTCCTGCTGTTGCTATGGGGGGTCAGTGACTTCGTGCAGCCCGCCAAACCCCTGCCAAATGCCCAGGCCACGGCCCCTCGACCTCCCCGGCAGGACAATCCACCACCCAGGGAGGATCGACCTGATCGCCGTCCACCCGATGGACGCCCCCGGGATGACCGGCCCCCGCGTGATCAGCAATCAGCGGAAGATCGGCCAGCCAAGCCCCCACCCGGTCCCCGACCGGAATGGGTGATGCTGTTCCTCAACCTGCCCTTCGCGCTGGTGCTTGGGTTGTTCCTGTCCGAAAAGGAACGGGTCGAACGGGCGGAAGGTGACCTGCTGGATCGGGAACGGCAGGCCAGGGCCAGCGCGCTTCAGTCCCAGATGCATCCCCATGTGCTGTTCAACGTGCTGAGTGGCCTCACCGAGCTGGTCCATGAGGATCCGGATGCCGCCGAGGAAGCGTTGCTCGGACTGACGGATCTCATGCGGATGCTGATGAAGCACGGTTCGGCCCTGAGCCTTCCCTTGGGTGAGGAACGGGCGCTGCTGGAACGTTACCTGGACATCGAATCCATTCGGTTGGGCGCACGGCTTGAACTGCAAGGCACTTGGGAGGAGGGGCTGGACCAAATTCCCGTCCCGCCCCTGTTGTTCCAGCCTCTGGTGGAAAACGCCGTCAAGCACGGGATCTCCCCAAGCCCAAAGGGCGGCATCGTAAAAGTGGATGCGATCCGGACGGAGAATGGCCTGCTGCTTCGGGTGGCGAACACCGGCATGCCCTTGAACCAGAACGCCAAGACCGGCACGGGTCTCGGGCACCTTCGGGAACGGCTTGCACTGCTGCCGAAACCCAGTCCCACCCTAGATCTCCGTCAGGAAGGGGAGTGGACCGTGGCGGAACTTCGCCTTGAAGCCCACCATTAGGGACATGAGTCAGCCCTTGCGAATTGCCCTGGCCGATGACGAGCCTTTGAACATCAAGCGGCTTTCCCGACTTTTGGAAGACTGCGGCTGTTCAGTGGTGGCCTCCTTCGGCAATGGACTCGAGGTTGAGGAATGGATGGCCACTGGTCCTGAAGTGGATGCACTGTTTCTTGACATCCAGATGCCGGGTCTGGATGGGTTGAATCTGCGGGCGTCCTTGAGCCCCAAGCTGCCCGTGGTCTTCGTGACGGCCCATCCGGAGCATGCGGTGGACGCGTTCAATCTGGATGCGGTGGACTACATCCTGAAGCCCGTGACCACGGAGCGGCTCGTGAAGTCCCTTGCCAAGGTCCGTCGCAGCCTTGGCGCCGAGGAAGCACCAATAGAAGGGAAGAAGGGCAAGGAAGATCGCTACCCCGTCCAGGTGGACGGTGGATTGCTGTTCCTTCCGCTTGCGAGGACCACGCACTTCCTGGCGGAAGACCAGGCCGTTTGGGCCTTCGCCGGCGAGCGCTTCCGGACCAAGTGGCGGAGCCTGGGTGAAGTCGAGGCGTTCTTCCCCGATTCCGGCCTCCTGCGCATTCATCGCCACCTGCTCATCCGGCCCCAAGCCGTGCTGGGGATCCGGTCCACAGGCGGGGGCGCCCGCGTCATGGTTCGCATGAATGGCGGTATCGAACTGGAAGCCAGCCGCGGGGCCACGCCGTCTCTCAAGAGGCGCCTTGGCTTGGCCATGGAAAAGGACTAACAGCCTTTCGTTGGTAACGTAGGTAAGCCAGCCATGGGGAATCGAACCGTTTCCATCAGTGGTAATTATTTGATTTAACCTACAATTCATCAACAATATGGCAAACAGGACGCGACACAGAACAGTCGACAAAAGCCTGTCCAAACGCGTCAATCAAGCGAATATCAAACTAAAGGCTTGACCATCGACTCACCCCCAGGCAAACTCGGTCTCATTGGGGGTCCCGTGTCGAATGATCTGATGCTTTACGAAGAACTGCTTGCCAAGGAAAGCAAGGCTGGGGCCGCATTGGCGGCGGCGGAATCTGCGATGCTGCAGGCCAAGCAGACCCTGGAAGGGATCCAGGCCGAACGGCTGGCGGTGCGTACCCGTTTGGCGAACTCGCTTGCCGGCAAGCAGGATGGGCCGCCGAACGAACCAGTCCCCCCCAGGGTCGCCGATTCCGGCATTGCCCCAAGGGTAAGGGCACTCTTCGCCAGCAATCCAGGGAAGCCGTATGGGATCCCTGAGATCTGCGACCTGCTTGGGTTGAAACGCACCAACAAGACCGTTCGCAGCGCCATCTTCCAGCTCTATCACCATGACCAGCTCATCGAACCCGTGACGCCGCGCAAGGCGGGCGTCTATCAGGCCGTCCGAAAGGCGGGAGGGGGTCCCATGTAGTTCCCGGCGTCCCCTGAAAGCCGAAAGGTCTTGGCTGTGCAACCAGCCAAGACCCTTCAATCCTAGGGTGGTAAGACCCTACCTGACCACACAGCAAGGTCAGTGTAGGCCACACGGCTCAAGTTGGGAGCCCCCATTTTTTCGAGGTGTGCCTATGGCCTATCCGAAGCCGGACAAGCCCGGAGTCTGGATCCTCGTTGAGGTGCGGACGGTACGACGCGCGCGTGCGCGCAAGCACCGGCCGAACCCTGACGGGTGGCCGCGCTGGACATGGATCCGCGTGGCGTAGCCACCGCCGTCCAGTCATGCGGGGCCGGATGTCCCGGATCCCGCGATACCGCAGTGAATCCCTGCCGGGTTTGGACCCCGGCAGGGAACCCATGCCCGAACGCAATGCCCAATTCCGAGGAGAAACCACTGAAGAGACCTACCGATCATCAGCCCCAAAACCCCAACCTGGACCTGGACCATGTGGTGCAATGGCTCCGGGACCATGTCCGGGATATCCACGCAGCCCTGGCAGCCCTCGAGCGGATAAGGGTCCGGTCAATTCCCTCTTTGAAGTCGGAATCCGTTGAACCCGCAAAGCCATCAGCGGTGCTGCCCGCATCGCAAGTTCAACCTTCGGCTTACAGGCGCTCAGGCCCGCGTCCACGCACCTTGCCGGATATCAGCACGCTTGGCGCAGGTCGACCGCTGTGGCAAAACGCGTACACAGTGTTGGCGCGTGCGCGCCGGCCCGTGGTGATCGATGAGATCGCGGCCGCCCTGAAAGTGGGTGGCATCCCATCCAGTTCCGCTGATTTTGAAAACACCGTGTCTTCAAGCCTCTTCCGGAAGCCAGACCTGTTCGACTTGGTGGCCCCGAGGACCTGGGCTCTGGTGGCCTGGAAGGACGCACCACCCGACCCGCCGGTCGCCACCAAGGGGACCGCATCCACGAATGTGGTTCCCTTCCGGGCCGCGAATGACCGCAGCGATGAAGGTCACTCGTGATCGCCGCTTCCCGAATCCACGATGTCCTGGAGGGCCTGGACGAATTCATCCCGGCTGGCATGACGCATCGCCATGCCGCGTGCGCATGCGCGCCGATAGATGTCCGCAGTCGTGGCCGGCACCGCTTCCGTCCCGACCATCGCAAGCGCCACTTCCACGCAAGCCGCAACCAGTGCGGTGTTGGGCGCGTCTGCGGCCTGCGCATCGCCTTGACCAAGAACGATCCAGACGAAGGATCCATCCAGCGCATCCGCGATGGTGTGCAGCGGACCCACGCCAGGATTCCGTTCCTGCCGTTCCCATTGGCCAATCTGCGCCTTCTTGGCGCCGATGCGATCCGCGAGCGCCTGCTGCGACACGCCCCTCATTTCCCGAAGGATGCGCAACCGATCTCCAATGGACAGTTCGTGTCCGATTCGATCGTTTTCATCTCTGAGGGGTTGCCTGGCCTTCGGCATCGCCTACCCTATGACTACGGATAGCAAATGCTATCCAGAACATGACGCTAACCAAACGGTAATTCACCCAGGATGGCCCACCGGCCACCTGAACGAAAGGGTTCCCATAAGAACCAACAACGGAAGGGCGGGGTCAAGGTCTGACCCCGATCAAGGAAAGGAGGCATATGACATCGAAATCGGCGGACCAGAAAGCCCTGGAGCTCGTCTTCCAGCGCCTGGTGGCCAAACACCTGATGCCAGCGTTCGCCCAAGCCAGGACGGGGCATCGCGTCACGGAAATGCTGCGGACCATGCTCCTGATGCACGGCGTCCGGAAGACCATTTCCAACACGATCGTGGCCCGTGGCATCGACCAGGAAGACTGGCGGGCGGATTACAGGGCCTTCAGCGAAGGCAAGTGGGACCCTGTGGACCTCTTCCATGGCGTCTTCCGGGCATGCCTCCCGTGGCTGCCCAAGGAAGGCCCCATCGTCCTCGCGCTTGATGACACCGCCTTGCCAAAGGTGGGGAAAAAGATCGCCCATGTGCGCTGGGTCCACAACCCCCTGTGTCCGGTGTGGGTGAAACCGGCGATCCAATTGGGGATTCCGATGTTTCACGGGGTTCTGCTGCTGCCCCGCGGCGAAGTTCACCGGCCTTCCGCCATCACCATCGCCTTCGAGCCGATCAAGGACACCGAATGGAGCGCCAAGATGCGGCGCAGGAAAGCCTTGGCCGTCCCGGACGATGCGCAGCCCACCCCGAAGAAGCGCGGTCGCCCCACGAAGGAAGAAGCGGCCCGGCGCAAGGCGGAGTTCGGCGTGGATCCAGACGCGATCGGGCAAGTGAAAGACAGCGCCTCACGGATCGCCGTGCGAACCATTCAGCGCGTCCGGGAATGGATGGACGACAACAAGATGCAGGATCGGCAGCTCCTGGTGGTTGCGGACGGGAGCTACACGAACGGCACGGTGATCGGACACCTGCCCGATCGCGTGGATTACATCGGCCGCACCCGCGAGAAGTCGAATCTGTGTGCTGTGGGCGAGAAGATCCACGGAGGGGCCGCCCAATACGGTGAACGCCTCCCCACCCCCGTGGAACTCGCGAAGGATCGGTCAGTGCCCAGCTACACGGGTAGGTTCGATTACGGTGGCCAAGAACGGACCCTGAGTTTCAAGGTCGTTTCGCCGGTCTATCGGCGCCACAGCACCCGCAAGGTTCCGCTGAAGCTGATGATTCTTGCCCCCGTTCCCTACGGGCACGGAACCACTCGCGGCTACAACAAGCGCGCCTACCTCCTTACGACGAGCTTCCACCTTTCGGAAGAGGTGCTGGTCCAGGCGTACCTTGACCGCTGGCAGATCGAAGTCCTCCACCGCGACCTCAAGTCCGGCGTGGGAATGGGCCAAGCGCAGGTGAGGACGGAACGGTCCGTGGATCGCATCCATTCGGCCCTGGCCGCAGCCTATGCGCTCCTACTTCTGGCGGTGCGCCAGACCCAAGGGCAGGAGCGAACCGATCGGGGTTTCGGGCGCCTCCCCAAGTGGCGCACCAACGTTCGTTCCTGGCGGGCACGCAAAGCGATCGCCGCCGGCAAGCAAGTCCCCACCTATCGCCCCAGCGTCACCGACATGACCGCGTTGCTTCGCCAGGCCCTAGCGGACGTGCGGTCCCATAGGCTGGTGGCCTGATGGCAGTACGAAAAAAGCGGATCGCCCACGCTCTCGGCGATCCGCTTTGTTTCCTCGGTTCAGGGAACAACCCGTTTGATCCCAGCAGGGTCAAACCGTCAGATGCATCCAGAACCGCCAATCACCAGAGGGGCCCTAAGGCCCCCATTTCAGCACGCTTTGGAATTTACTCGAGGCCGGCGATCTTCTGGTAGACGTGCGTAGCGGTGCCGGTCGAATCCAGGAAAGTGTTGTTCACGTAAACTGCCGTGGAGACTAGGCCGGGGGCACCAGCGGCGACAGGCAGGAAACCGGACTGGACCTGGCCCATATTGGCTGCTGCGGCTGCAGTTTTGGTAGTCGTG
>CAIYNT010000335.1 GCA_903927605.1 uncultured Holophagaceae bacterium | reverse complement strand
GGTCTGGGCGGACGAAAGGTCTATGCTAACTCACGATGCCGATCTCCGCCTTCCTTCATCGCTGCTGGCAACGCCGGTGGCTTCTGGTCCTGGTCTCGGCGCTGGCCCTCCTGGGAGATTTGCTCTGGACCCTGGGAAGGTTCCCTGCCATGCATCGCCTCCAGATCTACTCCGCCGAGCACCTGCCTTCTGTTGGAGGTGCTGTCCTGGTGCTCGGGGCGGGCGTCTATGGTGACGGGGAACCCACCTCGATCCTCGAAGGCCGGCTCCGGACGGCACTGGAGCTCTATCGGAGCGGCAAGGTCAGGTGGTTTCTGGTCTCCGGGGACAACCGCCATTCCACCTACAACGAACCTCAGGCCATGCGCCGTTGGCTCATCAAACAAGGGGTGCCTCTGACCAACATCGTCAGCGATTATGCGGGGCTCCGCACCTGGGACAGCCTCAAGCGCGCCCAAGCCGTCTTTGGCCAGCGCCAGGTGGTGATTGTGACCTCGGATTTCCATCTGCCTCGGGCCCTGTACTTGGCGGACCGCATGGGCCTTATGGCCTGGGGCGTCCCTGCGAGGACCGATGACCGCCCCTGGGCATCCCGGGTCCGGTTCTGGGCTCGCGAGTATGTTGCGCGCCACTTAGCCTTATGGGATGCCTGGTTTCCGCCGGATACTCGGCTTGGGCCCAGGGAACCCACGCCCGATGACTGGGGTCCCGCCCGATGAAACGCCCCCAGGACATTGTCATCCTCGCCGCCCGCAGGCTCCCCCAGGGCCGCTATGGCGGCAGCCTCGCAGGCCTGGGTGCGGTCAGCCTCGGATTGACCGTGGTGGAGGACCTCACCAAGGACCCTGCCCTGCCTCGCCCGGGTAGCCTGATCTGGGGCATGGCCCGCAACCACACCCAGGGCATGAACCCGGCCCGCACCCTGGCCCTGAAGGCAGGCCTGCCCCACGAAACACCTGCCTTCACGATCAACATGGCCTGCGGTTCCAGCCTCCAGGCGCTCATCCTCGCAGCACAACGACTGCCGGACAGCGCTGCCCCGGTCCTTGTCGGCGGCAGCGAGGCCATGTCCGACACCCCCCATCTGGTCCCCGGACTGCGCTGGGGTTTCCGCATGGGACACCGACAGGTTCCGGATGTCATGTACCAGGACGGACTGCGCTGCCCCATCACAGGCCTGCTGATGGGAGAGACCATCGAACGATTGGCGGAGAAACGCGGCATTACCCGGCTTGAGGCCGACACCTGGGCTGCCGAAAGCCACCATCGGGCAGCCCGGGCGGACTTCGGCGCGGAGTGCCTTTCCCACTCGAAATTGAACCACGACGAAACAATCCGGCCCGAGGTGTCGGTGGAGGCTTTGTCTAGGCTCGCGCCGGTTTTCGATCCAGTAGGTCAGGTCACGGCAGGCAACGCTTCGGCCATGTCGGATGGCGCGGCAGCCCTGCTCCTTGCCCGGCGGGATCAGACCAGTGATGCGAGGCCCCTGGCCAGGATCCTGAGCTGGAGCGAAGCCGGCGTGGATCCCATGGACATGGGGGAAGCGCCCGTTCTCGCTGTGCGCCGCCTCCTCGCCGCTCACGGGATGACCGTGGCGGATATCGATCTCTGGGAACTGAACGAGGCGTTCTCCGCGCAACTGCTCGTCTGCCAGCGTCAGCTCGCGATCCCACTGGAGCGGCTGAATGTGGCCGGGGGTGGCGTGGCCCTGGGCCATCCCATTGGCGCCAGTGGTGCCCGCATCGTCTGCACCCTGGTCCACCAGTTGAAACAGAGGGGGGGTGGGTTGGGCGTGGCAACATTAGGTATCGGCGGGGGACTGGGCCTGGCCGTCTTGATCGAGGCGGAGCCTTAAACCGCGGCCAGGGTCAGCAACGCTCAAGTCTCGGGTCAAGAACGCAATCAGCAATCATCGGGAATCCGGACCGCACCCTAAACCGCTCCCGGCACATCTGCGAAGATAGGGGAAACCCAAGTAGGGTCGATTGAGGATTCCATGACCGATGCGCCGCTGATCCGACTCACCGACATCACCAAGCACTATCAGATGGGTGACATGGAAGTCCGGGCTCTGGATGGGGTGTCCATGGAGATCTGCCGCGGTGAATATGTGGCCATCATGGGACCCTCCGGTTCGGGAAAGTCCACGATGATGAACGTCATCGGTTGTCTGGACACGCCCACCAACGGAACCTACGAGCTAAATGGCAAGCTGGCCTCGGCCATGACGGATGATGACCTGGCCAAGATCCGCAACGAGGAGATCGGCTTCGTCTTCCAGACCTTCAACCTGCTGGCCCGCACCACGGCCCTGCAGAACGTCGAACTGCCCCTGATCTATGCGGGCAAGAAGCCGGTCGAAAGACATCAGATGGCGCAGAGGGCCCTGGAGAACGTCGGCCTCGGTACCCGTAGCGACCACATGCCCAACCAACTCTCAGGCGGCCAGCGGCAGCGTATGGCCATTGCCCGAGCCCTGGTGAATGACCCCTCCATCCTCTTGGCGGACGAGCCGACGGGGGCCCTGGACTCCAAGACCAGCATCGAGATCATGGCCCTCTTCGAGGAGCTGTACCAGAAGGGCAACACCATCATCATCGTCACCCATGAGGAGGACATTGCCCGTCACGCCCATCGCATCGTGAAGCTCCGGGACGGCAAGATCATCCACGACGAGCCGAACATTCCCATCACCTCCGAACAGCATCTGGCCAACCTGAGCCTATGAGAGCGAGTTTCAACCCGGGATCTGACCTCAGGTAGAATCCTTGGATGCAGAAACTCGTTCAGGGCATTCATCAATTCCAGACCCAGATCTTCAGCTCCCACAGGGAGCTATTCGAGCGACTGGATCGCCAGGACCAGGCACCGGAGACCCTCTTCATTACCTGCTCTGATTCCCGCATCAGCCCAAACCTGATCACCCAGACCCAGCCCGGTGAACTCTTCATCCTGCGCAATGTCGGGAACCTGGTGCCACCCTTCGAGAGCATGGGCGGGATGGCAGCGGGCATCGAATTCGCCGTGGCCAGCCTTCGCGTGAAGGACATCATCATCTGCGGCCATTCCAACTGCGGCGCCATGAAAGCCCTGCTCGAGCCCGAGGAGCTGAGCGGGCTGCCGGCCACCAAGGCCTGGCTGGCCTACGCCCGCGCTACCGAACGCATCATGTGGGAAAGCTACGGGCACCTCAAGGGTCATGAGTTACTCCACGCCACCGTCGAGGAGAATGTCCTCGTCCAGTTGGAGAACCTTCGGCGACATCCCGCCGTGGCTACGGCGACGGCCAATGGTCTGCTGCACCTCCATGCCTGGGTGTACAAGATCGAGACCGGTGAGGTCTTCGCGTTCGACCCGGATCGGGGCCAGTATGCCTCGGTCACGGGTACGAAAGGCCTGGTGCCCCTCGACGCCGACCACCGGGCGACCGATCTCTCAATCTAGTGGCCTAAATGGAGAGCCGGTCCAATCGCTCGGGCCGATCGCGCCAGCCCTCATCCACCTTCACGAACAGTTCAAGCCGCACAGGCCGCTGGAGCAGCTTCTTCAGCTCACGCTGGGCGCTCTGGCGGATGTCTTTGATCATCTCGCCACCACTGCCGAGCAGGATCTTGCGGTGGCCGTCGCGGTCCACCAGGATCTGGGCGGCAATAAATACGCCTGTGGGGCCCAGATCTTCGGGATAGTCTTCGTGTCCCGGCTCCAGCCACTGCTCGATGAGCACCGCCACGCCGTGGGGCACCTCTTCGCGGGTCTTGCGCAGCACCTTCTCGCGGATGAATTCGGAGGCCAGGGACCGTTCGGTCTGATCCGTGAAGACTTCCGCCTCATGGAGCCAGCCGGGCAGTGCGGCGTCGCGTTCAAGAATCGCCCAGAGGGGATCCAGGTTCAGTCCCATCTTGGCGCCGATGGGAATGATCTCCTTGAAGGGCAGCAGGTCCTTGTAGGTCGCGATCTTCTCCAGCAGGCGCCCCTTGGATAGCAGGTCGATCTTGTTCAGCAGCAGGTAGGTGGGTCGCCCCAGCCTGCGCAGGCGCTTGGCCAGGGCGTGTTCCCCCGTGCCCAGGTAATCATCCGCATCCACCACCCAGAGCACCAGATCGGCTTCTTCAAGCGCCTGCTCCACGTGGCCCATCATGCGCTCATTCAACGCGTGCTTGGGCAGGTGGATGCCTGGCGTATCGAGAAAGGCCAGCTGCACCTCACCCCGATCCACCACACCCAGCACCCGGGTCCGGGTGGTCTGGGGGATCTGGCTTGTCGCAGCCAGCTTCTGCCCGAGCAGGGCATTCAACAAGGTGGATTTGCCCGCGTTGGGCAGGCCGATGATGGCGAGGGTCGCATGGCGGCGTTCAGCCACGATGCACGCCCCGCTTGGCCTCTCGGATGAACGTCAAGAGGTAGGCGACCTCGGGGATGTGCCCCAATTCTCTCTCGGCCTGGGCCATGGCCTCCTCACGCAACAGCCCTGCATGGAACAGCAGGCGGTGGGCCTTCTTCAAGCCCTCGACCACTTCCACCGGAAAGCCTTTGCGCTGGAGACCGATGGTGTTCACGCCATAGCTCTTGGTGTCTCGGGCGCCGACCGTCTTCATGAAGGGCAGCACATCCTGGGTGGCCACGGTGAAGCCACCCATGAAGGCGTGATTACCCACCCGGCAGAACTGATGGACGGCGGAGAAGGCGCCGATGTTGCAGCCATCGCCCACCTCGACATGACCTGCCAGGGTGGCGCAGTTGGCGAAGATGTTCTTGCTGCCCACATGGCAGTCGTGGGCGATGTGCGAACCCGTCATCAGAAAGTTGTCGTCGGCCACAGTGGTGAGCCCGCCCCCGCCCTCGGTACCCCGATGGAGGGTGCAGCCCTCACGGATGACGTTGCGATGGCCCACCTGCAGGCGCGTAGGTGCGCCCTTGAACTTGAGGTCCTGGGGCCCCATGCCCAGGGTGGCGTGCGGGTAGATGTCGTTGTCCTCTCCCAGCTCGGTGTGAGGACCGATCACCACATGACTGCGCAGCAGGGTGCGCGCCCCGATCACGGCATTGCCCTCGATGAGGCAGAAGGGGCCCACGACCACCTCTTCGCCCAACCGGGCCTCAGGACTCACCACGCTGCTCGGATGGATCTGCGCGCTCATTTTCCCTCTCCCTCCGCCAGATCCATCAGCATGGACATGAACTCTGCTTCGGCGACCTTCTGGCCGTCCACGAAGGCCTCGCCGCGCATCTTGCAGATGCGGCCCTTGAACTGGACCACCTTCACTTCCATGACCATCTGATCCCCGGGCAGTACCGGCTTGCGGAACCGCACGGCATCGATACCCATGAAGTAGATCACCTTGCGGGCCCGATCCTCGAACTCCCGCATGAGCAGGCAACCGCCGGTCTGCGCCATGGCCTCCACGATATAGACGCCCGGGAACACCGGCCGATTGGGGAAGTGGCCCTGGAAGACCGCCTCGTTGAAGCTGACGTTCTTCAGGCCCCGGATCCACTCCCTGGGCTCGAAGTCGAGGATCCGGTCCACCAGAAGCATGGGATAACGGTGGGGCAGGAGGTCCATGATCCCCTGCAGGTCGATCGAGCGTGGTTCGCGTTCAGACATGGCCACTCCAATCCTCTAGCCTACCGTCTCTGGGCTTGGGCCTCCAGCCTTAGCCTCGGGGTGTGGTCCGCTCGAACACCCTTGCCTCGATGAAGAGATCCAGCAAGGCAGGGTCCAGAGCCCCGTCCCGGGCCTCCTCCTGCAGGATGGCCAGACTGCGCTCCAGGGGCACCGCGCCCTTGTATGGACGGTCCTGGGCGGTGAGGGCGTCGAAGACATCCGCGATGGCCATGGCCCGGCTCTGGACCGGAATCTCGGGTTCCCCCAGCTGGCGGGGATACCCGCGACCGCTGAGGCGCTCGTGGTGGGCGTAGGCGATCTCGGGAATGCCCGAGAGATCCCGGGTCCAGGGAATGCGCTCCAGGAACCGGAAGGTATGGGTGACGTGGCTCTCGATCTCGAGACGCTCTGCCTCCGACAGGCTGCCCCGGCGGATCCGCAGGCTGGCCAGAGCCTCCGGTTCGACCAGCTCCCGGCGGTCGCCACTCCAGTGCGTATAAGTGAGGTTCTCCAGCCGGCTCAGTCCCTCGGCCACGTCCTGGGCCAGCACCGAGGGTTCATTACTCTGACGGACCAGATGCATGAGCCGCTCGGTCACAGACTGGCGGTCGTGCACCACTTGGTCCCAGCGTGCCCCCTCGAAGCGCTCGCCACTCTGCCAGGCCTGGGAAAGCAGCTCCAGGGCCTCTTCCAGCTCCCGCTGACGGAGCCGCTGGAGAATGATCTCCAGCTGGCTGGGGTCCAGCTTCTTGGCCTTCACCAGCACCTGCTCCCGGACGCCCACCTTACCGAAATCGTGGAGCAGGCTCGCGTAGCGGAGCTCCCGCAGCTGCCGGTCCGTGAAGACTAGGCCACCATAGGCACCGTTAGGTGTTGCGTTGACGGCTTCCGCGAGTCCCACGGTCAGTTCGGCCACCCGACTCGAATGACCACTGGTCACCGGATCCCGCGCCTCGATGGCCGTCACCGAGGCCGCCACGAAGCCCTCGAACAGCTGCTCGATCTCCTCCCGCAGTTGCGCATTCTTCACGGCCACGGCCGCCTGCCCCGCGAGACTCTGGGCCAGGTTCTGGTCCTCTGCAGAGAAGGTCACCCCTCCTCCGCCATCCTCGTCCAGCCGGTTCAGGAGCTGGAGGACACCCAGCACTTGGCCCTCCGTGTCCTGCATGGGTACCACCAGCACAGAGGTGCTGCGGTACCCGGCCTGCCGGTCGAAGCTGTCGTTGAACCGGTAGGGTGCCTCCTCGGGAATCCGGTAGACATCCTCGATGTTGAGGCTCTCCCGGCTGAGGGCCACGAACCCGGCAAGGGTTCGGCGGGACACGGGCATGGCGACCCTATGGAAAGGTATATTCACCTTCGCATTTTGGGTGTGGGCAAACAGCAGTTCCCTTTGGTCCCCTTCTCCAGTCAGAAGGTAGATGGACCCAGCTTCAGCCTTGAGCAATTCCCGGGCCTTGGTGAGGATCAAGTCCAGCAGACGATCCAGATTCTGTTCGGACACCAAAGCGCGGCCCACTTCGTGGAGCCGCTGCATGGATTGCTGATCCTTCGCCCGCTCCCAGCCCGCCTTCATGAGGGCCAAGGCAGCCTCGGCCCCCGGCCAACTCGCACAGCCTGCGAACCGGCCCCCGCCGGACACTCCGAGAGCCACATCCGCTGGTCCTTTGTCCACAAACACAAGGGCCCGGCGCATCTCCCCCGCAACCTGATCCTGGAGGATGCTACGGTGCTCAGGTGGGAGGGCCACGGTGAATCGCAAGGCGGGATCAGGCTCCAGGAAGAGTGACTCAGACTCCAGGAAAATGAGGGTGCCGCCAGCATATCGGAATTCCCCTGCCCGCACTGAAGCCTGGCGTGGCACCGTCGAACGCCTGGCCTGGGGCGGAAAAGGGGTGGGGCGGTCGGAAGACGGGCGCCTCCTTCTGCTGGAGGCCCCCCTTGCCCTCTTCCCTGGGGAGATGGTCGAGGCCGAAGTCATATGGAAGACCCGCCATGGAGAAGGGCGGGTCCTCCGCTGGATCACCCGGGATCCGCGTCGGGTCGTGGCCGCCTGCCCTGTGGCCGGAGCCTGCGGCGGCTGTGAGTTGTGGGAAGCGGGACGCCACGCCCCGGGCCTCAAGAAGCTCATGGTGGCCGACCTGCTCCGGCGGCAACTGGGAGAAGAGGTGCCCTGGACCTGGCATCCCGCTCCAGACACCGCCCGGCGCCACCGCATCCAGTTGCACTGGGATGGTGCGGCCCTGGGCTACTTCCGCCGCAACAGCCATGCCCTGGTGCCGGTCTCGGCCTGTCCGGCCGCAGCAAATCCCCTTTCGGATGCTATCCCGCGGCTCCAGGAAGCGCTGGATGGGCGGGCTCTGCCTTCCCGACCCGGGCGCTGGGAATTGGCCACGGGCACACCGGCGGACCTGGTCTGGGCTACCGATGAGCGCGGCCGGACCTGGATGCTCGAACCCGATGGTTGGCACCGCAATGCCGAGCCCATCCGCCATCACCTCGGGGATGCCCTGCTCCAGCACGAACCCGGCGCTTTCTTCCAGGTGAGCCCGCCCTGGGCCGCCGAAGCTTTCGGAGCCCTGCTGCACAGCTGGGACCTGAAGGGCGCCACGCTGTACGACCTCTATGGTGGCGTGGGGTTGTTCTCCACCCTTCTCGGTGATCGATTCAGTCAGCGCATGCTGGTGGAATCCGGCGAAACAGCTGTGGCCTGGGCCCGGCGTAACCTTCAGTCCGCCGGGTTAACCTCGGAATGCCTGGTGGCCGACGTTGCGGCCTGGGTACCAGATGGCCTCGGTGTTCCGGAGGATGTGATCCTGCTGGATCCGCCCCGGGCTGGGCTTGAACCCGCGCTCTGCGAACGTCTCGCCAGGGCCGGAGCGGGAGCGCTCGTGCTGGTGGCCTGCGATGGCGCGGCCTTCTGCCGGGACGTGAAGCGTCTGGCTGCCGCCTGGAATCTGGATCAGCTCGCCGTGCTCGATCTCTTCCCCCTCACCAGCCACATGGAATGCGTGGCCCTGATGACGAGGCGAACATGACGGCATTGGGACGCCATCTCCTCGCGGAACTCAGCGGCTGCGATGCCGCCTCCCTGGCGGACCTGGAACTGGTCACCAGGGCCATGTTGCAGGCGGCCCAAGCCTCAGGCGCCACCATCATGACCCACAGTTTTCATCACTTCAGTCCGCACGGCGTGAGCGGCGCCGTGATCATCGCGGAAAGCCACCTGGCCATCCACACCTGGCCTGAATACAGCTTTGCCGCTGTGGATTTCTTCAGCTGTGGGGGCGTGGATATGGACCGCGGGTTGGCGGTGCTAAAGGACGCCTTCGGTGCCAAGGAAGAGACCCGGCTGGAACTGGAACGCGGTCCCCTGCGGACCATCAGCCCATGAGCGCGCCTTCAAGCCGAAGCAAGCGCTCCTTCATCGGCAATCCCCCTGCATAGCCCGTGAGTGAGCCATCGGCGCCGACCACTCGGTGGCAGGGGACGAGGATGGACACGGGATTGGCACCATTGGCGCGACCCACGGCCCGGCTGAGCTTAGGATCGCCGAGTGCCGAGGCCAGCTGTCCGTAGCTGCGGGTCTCGCCGAAGGGGATGTGCTGAAGGGCCCCCCAGACTCGCTGTTCAAAGGGGCTCCCATGCAGCCGAAAGGGGATCTCGAAGTCTTCGCGGCGCCCAGCAGCATAGGCCTCCAACTGCTCCCGCAGGCGCGCTGCCGCGTCCCTGTCGGGATGCCAAGAGGGCTGCTGGCGGAGCACCTTCACCAGCAGATGCTCACGGAATTCATGGTCGGCAAAACCCAGGTAGATGACGACGCCATCGGCGTCAAAGGCGACCTGGACCGGGCCAAGCGAGGTGTCAATCCGGTGGATTCCATTCATGCGGGAATTCCTTTCAGGCTGGCCCAAAGGTGGAAGGTGGCGAGGCTCCGGTGGGGCGCGAAGGACGTCATGAGGCGAAGCGTCTCGGGCCCATCCGGACGCGTATCCAGCTTGAACCACCGCTGCAGGGCCAGCGTGAGACCCGCATCACCCACAGGCACACAGTCGCGGAAACCAAGGCCCCGCATCAGCACGTACTGGACTGTCCAGGGGCCACAGCCCCGCAGGGCAAGCAGGTCCCTGGCGGTTCCAGTGGCCGTGGACCGGTCTTCCAGCCGCAATCGGCCATAGGCGATCTCCGTTGCCGCATGGAGCAGATACTCGGCCTTCCACTTTGAAAAACGCAGCGCCTGAAGATCCGACTCCACCAGCGATGCGATGTGGGCCGCATCAGGATGGGCGACGAGCCCATCCAGGGCCGGAGTCCCCACCAGTCGGATCAGCTCCCTGCGAAGGGCATAGGCGAAGGCCAGGTTCACCTGCTGGCCGATGATGGCCCACACCAGCGTCTCGAAGGGATCCAGGGTGAGCAGCACCCTCAGCCCTTCTCGCCCGCCGGCCAGGCTGGGATGAGCTTCCTCGAAGGCCGCTGGATCGCCATGCCATCCCAGCAGGCGCAGGGTGGCCCCGTGGGCCCTGGTCATGGCCGCAGCCCCACTCGCCCCGCTGAGACACACCTCCACGGATTGCTCACGGAAAGTAAGGGTGAGGACACAGGCTCGGCCTTCGCACAGGAAAGCCTTCTGCAAACGCGCTCCCTCCACCCGCTCGGAAACGCTCTGGCCATCACGGCCATGGAAGGACAGTGCATCCTTCACGCGAAATCCCGCGGACAGTGGCAGGATGAACCGATTCGAGTCAAGCATGGCCCGGTAGGCCCCGGGGCTGAGGCCCGTCTGTCGCCGGAAGGCCCGGTGAAATCCAGACGGACTTTCGTACCCGGAATCGAAGGTCAGGTCCGCCAGATCAAGCTGCCCCGCAGCAAGGCGGCCACAGGCGGCCTGAATGCGAATCCGCTGAAGGAAGGTCACAGGTTGCTGGTGGGCATGGACGCGGAAAAGGTGCTTCAGCTTGGTGATACCCACACCAACCGCCTCCGCCAGACCTCTCACGTCGTGAATGGAGCTGGGCTCGGTCCTGGCCAACGCCATGGCCGACTCCAGTCGAATCAAGTCCGCGTCATCGCCCCGATAGAAAGCATCGGGGCGGCATCGTTTGCAGGGTCGGAGGCCTGCCGCCTGGGCGGATGCCTCGTCCGGGAAGAACCGAATGTTGCTGGCCTGGGGCTTACGCGCAGGACAGGAGGGCAGGCAGTAGATCCCGGTCGTGAGAACGCCCGTCAGGACCCGGCCATCGAAGGCGGCGTCCTTGGCCAAGATCCGTTCGTAGAGATGTTCCTTCGACCAGTGCATGAACCCATGCTAGGCGGCGCTGACGAACTTGTCCTCCGATCGCCGCCGCTGGAATTCCAAAGAGCACATAGGCGCTCTTAGTCCCACGTCAGCGGCAGCCTCGGCTGCGGCGGGCCCTTCGGCAGCACACCCTCCAGGCGGAGGAGGAATTCCTTCATGTCCAGCCCACCGCCGTAGCCTACGAGGGACCCATCGGATCCGATCACGCGGTGGCAGGGGATGAGGATGGCGATGGGGTTCGCGCCATTCGCGCGGGCCGCCGCGCGGATGCATTTCTCATCACCCAGGCGACGGGCCAGTTCCAGATAGGAGATGGCCTGTCCATAGGGGATCTTCTGCAACTCTTTCCAGACCCGCCGCTGGAAATCAGTGCCTTCGATGTGCAAGGGGATGTTGAAGTCCCGAAGGTTGCCCGAAAAGTAGGCCTCCAACTGGCGTTTCAGATAGGGGAGGCTCTTCAGGGCCGGATCGTCGGAGGCGTGCAGAGAAGCCCCATGATGGCGAATGAGCTTGACCAGCCTCCCATCGGCATCAAACGCTGCACCCAGGTCCCCGAGGGGCGTGGCTATCGGATGAAAGGCACCAGGCATGGAACCAAGCATGTCAGAATCGCGGTTTTTTTGGGTCGATGTACCTGTCGCGTAATCCCCGCGAGCAGCGGCCGGGAGCTATGGTTTGCGCCAACCCAAGCCCGATTCAAGATCCCGCAACGCCTTCGGCAGCGGGCCCTCCCCCGGCAGGATCACCCGGTGGGCGGGAATGAGCAGGGCGATGGGATTGGCGGCACAGGCCATCACCACCACTTCCTCCTCGATCCCGAGACCTGCGGCCAGATCGGTCGGTCGGCGGACATGACCATAGGGAATGCCACATACCATGTCCCAGATCCGGAGGTCGGTGTAGGTCCCCTGAGGATCCAGGGGCACCGTGAAGGTTCGCAAGGTCCCGGCCAGATAGGCGTCGATCTGGCGATCCAGGAAACGCTTGGCCTCGCGCTGCTCCTTCGGCGGGAGGGGGCTCGTCTTGCGGGGATCGAACCCTTCCAAGACCAGTTCCAGCAGCCGCCCCCGACCGTCGAAGGCGGCCCGCATGGTGCCCATGGGGGTGTTCAGCTCATAGTGCCAGAGGATCATCAGGGAATCATCGCAGGGTAGCTAGACTGATGCCATGGTCGCTGCTCCCTTTCGCCTGTCCATCATCGATTACCTCAACGCCGCACCTCTGAACCATGGCTTCAAGCATGGGCTCGGCTGGGAACATTTCCACCTGAAGTTCCACTACCCCTCTGCCTGTGCCGACCGCCTGAGGGACGGCGAGGTGGACGCGGGCATCGTCAGCTCCATCGAGTATCTGCGGATCCCCGACCTGCGCATCGTGCCCGGCTTGTGCATCGCCTCGCCGAAGCGGGTGCGCAGTGTGGTGATCCTGTCCAAGGTGCCACCGGAGCAGATCCGCAGTCTGGCCCTCGATACCTCCAGCCGCACCAGTGTGGTGCTGGCCCAGCTGCTGCTTCGCGAGCGGTACGGCGTGATCCCCGCGGTCGTAGACATGGGCCCCGACCTGCCGGCCATGCTGGCGGCGAACGATGCGGCCCTGATGATCGGTGATGCCGCCATGCGCGCTCCCCGGCAGGGACTCTTCGTCCTCGATCTGGCCGAGGAGTGGCACAGCTGGACCGGCCTGCCCTTTGTCTTCGCCCTCTGGCTGGTGCGCCAGGACGCCCCCGAACTGCCCGTACCAGGTGGTGTGGCCTCGTTCTTCCATAAAAGCCAGGAAATCGGCATGGCCCAACTCCCGGCCATCGTGGAGGAAGCCCGCCGCACCATCGGGTGGACCAAGATCGAACTGCACGAGTACCTCACGGAGAACATCAGCTACAACCTGGGCGAGGCTGAACGGGAAAGCCTAGCCCTCTTCTTTGAAAAGGCCGTACGCCATGGTTTCGCCCCGAAGGAGAAGCCTCTGCAATTCCTCTGAAGCCCGCCACCACCGATCCCCGGACACCCTGAACCACTTTCTGGACGCAACCATGACCGACTTATCCACTCTTTTTCACGACCACATCGCCGACCGTCAGCGCACCACGGCAGAGGCTCTGGCCCAGACAGGCTTCGAGGCCCTGGTCATCTCCAGCGGCAAGGTCTACACCCACTTTGCCGATGACCAGGACGCGCCCTTCCACCCCACCCCCCACTTCGCCCACTGGTGTCCGGTGGCTGGACCCCATCACCTGCTGGTCGTTCGCCCGGGCCAGCGCCCCCGGTTGATCCGCTATGCCCCCGAGGATTTTTGGTACGAGCAGGTGCCCCTGGGCAGCCCCTTCTGGGCCTCTGAATTCGAGATCGAGGAAGCCGGCACGGTGGAAGATGCCTGGAAGCGGCTGGGCATCCTGAGCCGGGCCGCCTATATCGGCAACGAGACTGACCGGGCCGAGGCGGCCGGACTGGAGATGAATCCGGCCCTGCTCACCGCCCACCTCGACTGGCACCGAACAACGAAGTCATCCTACGAAGTGCAGTGCATCGAAGAAGCCACCGTCATCGCCGCGAGGGCGCATCAAGCCGCCCGGGCCGCCTTCATGGCCGGAGCCAGCGAGCTGGAAATCCACTACGCCTACATCCAGGCCGCAGGCATCGTGGATCACGAGATGCCCTACGGCAGCATCGTCGCCCTGAACGAGAAAGGGGCCACCCTCCACTACGAAGGGAAGCGCAAGGAGAAGAACGGCGCCGTCCTGCTCATCGATGCGGGCGCCCAGGTACGGGGTTACGCTGCCGACATCACCCGCACCATGGCCGCACCACACTGTGACAGCCGCTTTGCGGCCCTCATCGCGGGCATGGAGAAAATTGAACTGCAACTCTGCGACCTCGTGAAACCCGGACTCGCCTACGGAAACCTGCATCACCAGGGTCACCTGCTGATCGCCGGACTCCTGAAGGAAAGCGGCCTCCTGAACGCTTCCCCTGAGGAGGCTGTGGAAAGGGGGCTCAGCCGCCCCTTCTTCCCCCACGGCCTGGGCCATCATCTCGGCATCCAGGTCCATGATGTGGCGGGTCACCAGGGTTCACCCGATGGCACGCCAGCACCAACGCATCCGTTGCACCCGACCTTGCGGAACAATCGCATCATCGATACCGGCCAGGTTTTCACGGTGGAACCAGGGCTCTATTTCATCCCCATGCTGCTGCGGCCCTTCCGCGAGAACGGCCATGGGGCGCTGTTCAACTGGACACTCATTGACGAACTGACCCCCTGTGGCGGCATCCGCATCGAGGACAACCTGCTGGTCACCACTAACGGCCACCGCAACCTCACACGGCCACATCTTCCCGACTGAGTACGAATCGCACCTGTTTCAGCAGCATAGGTTGAGACGCGAACGCGATGTAGTCATTCCCACCGTTGCACCGCCTGTTAAAAAGCCCCGGCTTGGATCATTCAGTCCGGTCTTCTAATACAGCATTTACCAAGTTGAGGCCACCAGCCTGTAGGGAGGCAAGGTGGATCTGGAGTGTTCGCCAGCCTCCATCTTCTCGAACGTAAAAGAGAACCCGGAAGCCTTTCGGCATCCGGGTCCCTTCTTGGTGCGGTGACATCTTCCGGAGTTTGGCGAAGCGTACTCCAGAGGTCGGGCTGCTAGAAGTTCATGTGCACGGCGCGGATGTCCGCGACCTTGCCATTGCCGTGGCAGAGCAGGCACTGCTCGTTCTGCACGATGGGCACCGTGGTGACACCAGCCACCGCGGTCGTGACGCTACTCCGGGCGACGTTTAGCGAACCGCCATTGCCAACCATGTGGGCCCTGGCTGCCGAAGAGTCATGGCAGGCATAGCAGGCTGAGGAGATGGGTGAGTTCACGAGCGTGGTGGGTTCGGGCTCAAGCGTCCCGCCCACAGCGATGGGCGTGACAGTACCCATCCAGGTGGTAGTGGTCTTAGCGGCCGTGGTTGAGTTGATCTGGAGGCCCTGGCCATAGTTCACGCCAGGGGTGACGAAGGGAGAGATGTAAGTGTTCGTCGCGACGTACTTCGTCGGGTCGGTGAGAACCACGCCCGTGGCGGACATGGTGCCGGAGGCCAGGGTGGACCAGAGCAGATTCGGCACGGCCGCAGCGTTCGTGCTCGCGCTGAAGTCGTAGGAGCCGGGAACGTGGCAGGCTTCGCAGTTGTTGAGGATCGACGGGTAGGTGACATCCCAGTAAGTGTGTCCAGCCTGCCAAGTGTAAGGCGTGGTGCGCATGCCGCTGGCGTGGAGGGAGTGGACCACCTCTTTGATGTTGTAGGTCCAGCCTGCATCGACGCCATTGACGTTGTGGCAGAAGGTGCAGGTGGGACCGTCATTGCGTTGCCCAGCATGGAAGACGGCATCGGTGAACACACCGAGGCTCTTGTGGCAGCCGTTGCACTTGGCGGTGGTGACGATGGCGCGGCGAGCGGTTTGGCCACTGACGGCCAGCCACTGGTTGGGATTCGCCGCACTCAGGCCGCCCTGATAAGGGGCCGGAACCTGGACTCCGCCGACGGTGGCGACATTCCAGGGGTAGAAGTCGAGGTTGGTCTGGGTGAGGGGGATGCTATCGGTGTTGGCCGCGGCCCCAGGGGTGGCTGTGGAAGCGACCACGCCATAGAAGTACCCGATGCCGCCGGTGATCATGGTGGCGTTCGCAGGGACGGTGACACCGGCGAGGGTGGCTGTGTAGAATCCGCTGGCGTCGGGGCCCGCGAAGGTCGATCCGGTGGCGGCACCGCCCCTCCAGAGCTTCCGGAGGTTGGTGCTGACGCTGGAGTTCCAGTCGGCAGGCTTGGAAATGCCATCCTGGGGAACGGCAAAGGCCATGTAGAGGTTGGGGCCACCGACGTAGCCGTCCATCATCTCGTCCTTCACACCGGCGGCGTAGGTATTGAACACGACGGGCGTAGTGCCATCCTTCAGGAAGTTGAATACCCACACGGGCTGGCGGCTGGCATTGACGGACACGGACTTGATGTTCCACTTGAACCAGTGGGCGCCCGCAGGCAGGCTGGCCAGGTCACCGGCCACGTAGGATGCATTTGTGTGACTGTTGGAAGAAACGCCACCCTGGGCGGCAGTGAGGCCAGCGTTGGTGGGATCGGGAGGGGTTGTCTGGACATGATCCGTGGCTACGCCAGCGGCGGTGTGGCAGCTCGCGCATTTCGTATCGTCCAGCTGCTGCCCACCCAGACCGGCGCTGCCGTGGTTGGCGCCGGTTGTGAAGTCAATGGCGTCATGGCAGCCGCCGCAAGCCTCCCGGCTGGGGGCCGTCTGCCAGTTGATGGCCTGGGGCGTGGCCGCCAGATTGGCATGGCAGGTGGTGCAATTTTTTACGGACTGGGGATAGGTGACATTGGTGACTGAGCCCGCCGTATCGGTGGAGATGTCGTGGCCGATCATCTGCAGGTTCTCACCCATGTGGATCTGGTGGATGAGCTGGGGGAAATCGAATTCCGAAGTGCCGTTGACGATTTCCGTGTCTCCGCTGGTGAAGGTGTTGCCGTCGCGGGTGGACGCGGTAAAGCCGTACTTGTGCTGGTCGGTATGGCAGAGGACGCAGTTCCTGGGATCAACCCGGTGGGCGCCGTGGTATTTGAGGCTCGTATGGCAGGCATTGCAGGACTGCAGGGCGACGATTTCGCGGCTGGTATCCGTGGCTGATACGGGCTTGCCGGTGGCCGGAATGAAATCGTAGATGATGTTGATCGCATTGGCGATTTCGGCGGTGCCGTTGCCATTGGAGCCATCCGGGGTGTTGGCATGGCTGCCCTGGCCAGTGCCGCGGGCATTGCCGTAGAACTCGATGGCCACGCGGTGGGTCCTGGTCGCGTCATAGCTCACATCGCCCAGGGCGCTGACATCTTTACCAGCCGCAGCAGCAGCCGCGAGAATGGAGGCGCTCTTCGTGATATCCCGGTAGAGCGTGTAGTTGTAGCTGCCATCGGCAAGCTGAACCATGGTGCCGCTCTGGTCCGAGGTCGGGGCACTCGGGACGACGGTGGGGCTCTTGACTGTGGGGACAGTGGTCACCAGGTAGCTGACCCACTTGCTCGGGTAGGTGCCGACGGCCGGAGCCGGAAGCGCCGCCCCGGGAACCAGCTTGGCGATCTCGAAATAGAAGTTGGGGTAGTTGTGGACGCTGTCCGTTGGCTTGATCGAGTCGAACTTGTCCAGCCCCGTGATGATGACCCCAGCCCCTGGTCTTCCCCCAAATTTGAGATCCAATTGAAAGGTTCGGGTTCATCCTTACCGAGGAGAACCCGAAATGAGACCGAGCAAGCTGACAGACGAGCAGATCGTGGCGTTGCTGCGAGAGGCGGAGAAGGGCGAGAAGT
>CAIYNT010000334.1 GCA_903927605.1 uncultured Holophagaceae bacterium | reverse complement strand
TCCCCGGCGCACCAGCCCCTTCTTCATCCCCAGCCTCATCATCAACCTGGCCAGTGGCCAGGCCAGCATCAAGTACGGCCTGCAGGGCCCCAACAGCGCCGTGGCCACCGCCTGCGCCACGGGCGCCCATGCCATCGGCGATGCGGCCCGGCTCATCTCCTTCGGTTACGCGGACCGCATGATGGCGGGCGGCAGCGACTCCGTGATCAACCAGCTGGGTGTGGGCGGCTTCGCGGCCATGCGCGCCCTCAGCACCCGCAACGACGAGCCCGAGCGCGCCTCCCGTCCCTTCGATGTGGACCGGGACGGCTTCGTCATGGCCGAGGGCGCGGGCATCGTCATCCTCGAGGAATACGAACTTGCCAAAGCGCGGGGCGCCAAGATCTATGCCGAGGTCGCCGGCTACGGCATGAGCGGCGACGCCAACCACATCACGGCCCCGGCCCCCGAGGGTGAAGGCGGCCAGCGGGTCATGCGGGCGGCCCTGAAGGATGCGGACATTGCGCCAGAGCAGGTGGGCTACGTGAACATGCACGGCACCAGCACCCCCGTGGGCGACAAGCTGGAGTGCCTGGCCATCCAGCGGGTATTCGGAGACCATGCCAAGAAGATCAAGGTGAGCAGTTCCAAGTCCATGCATGGGCATCTGCTCGGCGCTGCCGGTGGTCTAGAGACCATCGTGGCCGTCATGGCCGTCCGGACCGGGAAGATCCCTCCGACCATCAACGTGGACCACCAGGATCCCGAGTGCGAACTGGACGTGACGGCCAACGTCGCCGGCACCCTCGACTCCGAATACGCGATGAACAACGGCTTCGGGTTCGGTGGCACCAATGGCTGTCTGATCCTGCGGAAGGTCGAGTAAACGGCATCACCACCAAGACCGCGAAGACCACAAAGAAAGACCAAGAACTCCTTCGTGGTCTTCGCGTCTTCGTGGTTTGATTTTGATCCATGGCCAAGGTAATCCCCTTCAAGCTCGTCGCACCCTATCAGCCTGCAGGCGATCAGCCGGAGGCCATTGCGCAGCTGGTGGCGGGCTTGGAGCGGGGCGACCGCTGCCAGACCCTGCTGGGGGTGACAGGGTCAGGCAAAACCTACACCATGGCCAGCACCATCGCCCGGGCCGGCCGGCCGGCCCTAATTTTCGCACCGAACAAGACACTGGCCGCTCAGCTTTTCAGCGAGTTCAAACAGTTCTTCCCCGAGAACGCCGTCGAGTACTTCGTCAGCTACTACGACTACTACCAGCCTGAGGCCTACGTGCCGGAGCGGGACCTGTTCATCGACAAGGACGCCAAGATCAACGAGGAACTGGAGAAGCTGCGCCTCAGCGCCACCCGCTGCCTGCTGGAGCGCCGCGACACCATCGTGGTGGCCTCCGTCAGCTGCATCTACGGCCTGGGTGATCCCTCCTCCTACCTGAACCTTTCGGTGAGCCTGAAGACGGGCCAGACCCTCGACCGGTCCATCCTGCTGCGCGATCTGGTGGCCATCCAGTACCAGCGCAATCACCTGAGCTTCGAGCCCGGCATTTTCCGCGTCAGAGGTGACGTGGTGGAGGTTTATCCAGCCTACGAGGACGTGGCCTACCGCATCGAGCTCTGGGGCGACGAGGTGGAGCGCCTCTCCAAGATCGACCCCCTGCGGGGCGTGGTGATCGAGAAACTTGATGAGCTCACCATCTGGCCCAAGACCCACTATGTGACTCCCGAGGACAAGCTGAAGGCTGCCATCCGTGACATCAAGGTTGAGCTGGAGGAACGGGAGAACGAGTTCCGAGCCGCGGGCAAGATCGTCGAATTGCAGCGCCTCCATCAGCGCGTCATCTATGACGTGGAGATGATGAAGGAGATGGGCGTGTGCAGCGGCATCGAGAACTACAGCCGCTTCCTGGACGGGCGGAAACCGGGTCAGCCGCCCCACACGCTGTTGGACTACTTCCCCGAGGACTTCATTGTCTTCATGGACGAAAGCCATGTGGCCACAGGCCAGCTCCACGGCATGTACAACGGGGACCGCTCCCGGAAGACCACCCTCGTCGATTACGGCTTCCGCCTTCCCTCAGCTCTCGACAATCGTCCTCTCAAATTCGAAGAATTTGAGAGCCGGGTGAAACAGGTCGTCTACGTTTCGGCGACTCCTGGCGACTACGAGCTGCAACAAAGTGGCGGTGCCTTCGTGGAACAGGTGGTGCGGCCCACGGGCCTGGTGGATCCCATGGTCGAGGTGCGTCCCGTGGGCACCCAGGTGGATGATCTGCTGGAGGAGATCCGCAAGGTGGTGGCCCGGGACGAGCGGGTGCTGGTGACCGTGCTCACCAAGAAGCTGGCGGAACAACTCACGGCCTACTACCAGGAGCTGGGGGTTAAGGCCGAGTACCTGCACAGCGAAATCGACACCCTTCAGCGCGTGGAGCTGCTGAAGAACCTGCGGCGAGGCGTCTTCGATGTGCTCGTCGGCATCAACCTCCTGCGGGAGGGGCTGGACCTTCCGGAAGTGAGCCTCGTGGCCATCCTGGACGCGGACAAGGAGGGTTTCCTCCGGAACAATCGCAGCCTCATCCAGACCATCGGTCGCGCGGCCCGCCACGTAAGTGGCAAGGCCATCCTCTACGCCGACGTGATGACCGGGTCCATGAAGCAGGCTATCGGCGAAACCGAACGCCGGCGCAACAAACAGCTGGCCCACAACGCCGAGCACGGCATCACGCCCGAGACCGTGAAGCGCAATCTGGATGACGTCATGGGCGAGGCCCTGGCCCGGGAGTTCATCAATGTCACCAAGGAGGAGCGGGTCGCCGAAGAACCTCTGCTCTACCTGGAAGACAAGGCCTTCGAGCGCGAGGTGGCCAAGCTTGAGAAGCGGATGAAGGAACTGGCGTCCCAGATGAAGTTTGAGGATGCGGCGGAATTACGCGACCGCATCCTGCGTGCGCGGCGCGAACGGTTGATCTCGGCAACATAATGCGTGAGGTCTCGCGTATGCCGCAGGCATACCGAGAGGATGCGGCGGAATTACGCGACCGCATCCTGCATGCCAGACGCGAACGGTTGATCTCGGCGGTTTAGAGCGGGAGATTCCGGGTCTGCTCAGCATGGTGGTCTGAACCCAGCAACATGTAAAAGGCCGGGACCACGAAGAGGGTGAACAGGGTCCCGATGGAGAGGCCCGAGAAGATCACCACGCCCATGTTGATGCGGCCCGCGGCGCCCGCGCCCCCGGCGATGACGAGCGGGAAGACGCCCAGCACCATGGCACCGGTGGTCATCAGGATGGGGCGGAGGCGGATGGAGGAGGCCTCCAGGATCGCGTCCAGCTTCCGGCGGCCCGAGCGCTGCAATTCATTGGCGAACTGCACGATGAGGATGCCGTGCTTGCTGATGAGGCCCATGAGGGTCACCAGTCCCACCTGGGTATAGATGTTGAGGGACACCTTGGTGATCGTGAGATGCGGGAAGAAGGCCCCCAGCATCGGCAGGGTGGAGATGAAGACCATGGCCCCGAACAGCGCCATGGGCACCGAGATCAGAATGATCACAGGATCGCGGAAGCTGTTGAACTGGGCGGCGAGGGCCAGGAAGACGATGATGATGGCGAAGAGCATGGTCAGGAGGAAACCGCCGGACTCCTGCACATACTGGCGCGAGACACCGGCATAGTCGGAGGTGTAGCCGGAGGGCGCCACTTCGTGCAGGGTTTCGTCCATGAACTTCAGCACTTCCTCCTGGGATTTTGCGGGGTTGTAGACGCCCGAGAGCGTGGCGGAATTCAACTGCTGGAAGTGGGCGACGGATTCAGGCACCACCGAGCGCTTCAGGGAGGCGACCGTGGAGGCGGGCACCACGGCCCCCCCCGGCGTGCGGACATAGTAGTCCAGCACCTGACCGGGATTCAGGCGGTCCTTCTGGAGCACTTGGGGGATGACCCGGTAGGAGCGGCCGCCGATGGAGAAGTAGTTCACATACCCGCCACCCAGGGCCGCGCCAAGGGAAGCGCCCACGTCCTGCTGAGTGAGGCCCAGCTCGGCAGTCATGTTGCGGTCCACGTTGACGCTGACCTGTGGCTTGTCGATCTTCAGATCGGAATCCACGAAGAAGAACATCCCGCTCTTCCGGGCCTTGTCGAGGACTGCCTGGGAGACTTCGAACAGGTTCTCGAACGGCTGGGTGGTCTTGATGACGAACTGGAGCGGAAGTCCCTGGCTGCCGGGCAAGGGTGGCTTCTGGAAGACCACCGATCTGGCCCCGGCAATGACGGCCAGGCTCTGCTGGAATTCCTGCTGGATCTCGTCGGCATTCCTGGTCCGCTCGTCCCAGGGCAGAAGCAGCATGCCGCCGATCCCCTGGTTGGGTGTGGGAGTCCCGGTGAACTGGAACATCTGCCTATATTCCGGCGTGGCCTTGGCAATCTTGAAGGCCTGTTGCCCGTAGGTGAGCATCTGCTGGGGCGTGGCATTGGGCGGCCCCTGGATGTTGTAGAGCACGAGACCCTGGTCTTCCTGGGGGGCTAGCTCCGACTTGGAGAACTTGAAAAGGGGGAACATGAGGAGGAGTAACAGCAGACCCATGGCCACGGGCACCTGCCAGGTGGCGAGGACGATCCTCAGCAAACGCAAGTAATGATCGTGGAACCACTCGAACTGGTGGTCGAGAAACACCACGAAACGCCCGCTGTCCTGCTCGGGTTTGAAGAACCGGGAGCACATCATGGGGGAGAGCGTGAGGGCCACCACACCTGAGACCGCCACGGCGCCCGCGAGGGTGAAGGCGAACTCAGTGAAGAGGCTGCCCGTCAGGCCGCCTTGGAAGCCGATGGGTACATACACTGCGACCAGCACCACGGTCATGGCCAGGATGGGACCGCCCAGTTCCCGGGCGGCCATGAGGGAGGCTTCCAGCGGGGTCTTCCCCTCTTTCATGTGGCGATCGGCGTTCTCCACCACGATGATGGCGTCGTCCACCACCAGGCCGATGGCCAGCACCAGGGCCAACAGGGTGAGCAGGTTGATGGAATAGCCGAGGGCCAGCATCACGAAGAAGGTGCCCACCAGGGACAACGGCATGGCAATGACCGGCACCGCCACGGCTCTGAAGGTTCCCAGGAACAGGTAGATCACCAGGGTCACGATCAGCAGCGCCTCGATGAGCGTCTTGACCACCTCATAGATGGAGGTGTTGATGAACTGCGTCGCGTCGTAGACCACCTTGCCCGTGACGCCGGTGGGCAATTGCTTTTGGATTGAAGGGAAGGCCGCCTGGACGCGCCTGGCCACATCGAGGATGTTGGCCTCGGGCGCCACCTTGATGCCGATGAACACCGACTGCTGGCCATCGAAGGCCACATTGAAGTCGTAGTTGTCGGCGCCCAGGACCACATTGGCCACATCTTCCAGGCGAACGACTGCGCCCCGGTCCTGGCGGACGATGAGTTGCTTGAATTCCCCTACAGAATGGAGGTCGGTGTCGGTGGTGAGGTCCACGCTCACCATCTGGCCCTTGGTGGTGCCCACCGCGGACAGGTAGTTGTTGGCGGCCAGGGCATTGTTGACATCCGCCGCGGTGACGCCATGGGCCGCCATGCGCTGGGGGTCCAGCCAGGCGCGGAGGGCGAAATTCCGCGCGCCCAGGATCTCCGCCGTCTGCACACCCTCGATGGAATCGAGCTTGGGCTTCACCACGCGGGAGAGGAAGTCCGTGATGTTGTTGGTGGGCAGCACATCGCTGAAGAACCCCATGTACATGGCATCCGTCGTGTCCCCGGTCTGGACGGTGATCACCGGTGTCTGGGCCTGGGGAGGGAGCTGGTTCTTCACCGCGTTCACGCGCGTCGTGATCTCGGTGAGCGCCTTGTTGGCACTGTAGTTCAGGCGCAGCGTGCAGGTGACGTTGGAGACGCTGTTCACGCTGCTGGAGGACATGTAGTCGATGCCCTGGGCCTGGGCGATAGACTGCTCCAGGGGCTGCGTGATGAAGCCTGCCACCGTGGCAGCGTCAGCGCCATAGTAGGCCGTGCTGATGGTGACGATGGCGTTTTCGGTCTTGGGATACTGGTTGACGGGCAGATTGAAGATCGAGCGCAAGCCGAGTACGACGACTAGCATGCTGATCACCAGGGCCAGGACGGGCTTGCGGATGAAGATATCGGTGAAATTCATGGGCTCCGCCTCACTGTTCCTGCGGCGCCGGATTAGGATCGTTGGCGGGCGTCAGGCTGTTGTTCACGAGCAGAGGCGTGCCGTTCTTCAGTTTCAGCCCACCGCTGGTGACCACCACCGCGCCTTCTTCCAGGCCCTTGAGGATGGCCACTTGATCGCCGCGGGTGGAGCCGGTGGTGACAAAGACCTGTTCGGCTACGAGCCCCTGCTTCCTCTGGCCATCCAGCCCCACGACCTCACCTTGCTTGGCGATGAAGACGGTGGCGCCATAGGGGTTGTAGGTGATGGCGGTCTGGGGCAGGGTGATCTGCTTCGCTGGGGCGCCCACCTTCATGTTCAGGGAAACGAACATGCCGGGCAGGAGCTGGTGCTTGGGGTTGCGCAGGGTGGCCTCCACCTGGATGTTGCGGGTCGAGCCATCCACTTTCGGATTGATGGTCGTCACCTGGCCGCTGAAGGCCTGCCCAGGAAAGGCATCGAAGAGCATGGCTACTTTCTGTCCCGACTTCAGCGAGGACACGTCTCGTTGGGGCAGGTAGAAATCCGCGTAGATGGGGTCCAGCTGCTGGAGCGTGACGACCGGGACCCCAGAGTTGAGGTAGGCACCCAGGCTGGTGGTGATGATGCCCACCCTGCCCCCAAAGGGGGCACTGAGACGCTTCTTCGCCACGACGGCAGCCGCCTGTTGGACGGAGGCCTCCTTCACCTTGCAGTCGGCCTCGGTGGCATCGTAGTCACCCTGACTGATGGCGTGGATGGTCAACTGCTCCTTCGCTCGCGAGAGGGTGAGCTTGGCGAAGGAGAGAGCGGCCTGGAGCTGTCTGAGCTGGGCCGTTTCGACAGAGTCGTTGAGCTGGACCAGGAGCTGACCCTGCTTCACCTCACTGCCTGGGGGCGTCCCCACCTCGGTCACCACGCCAGCCACCTCGAAGGCCAAGTCTGCGCCCTTCGCCGCGCGTAGCGTGCCCACGGCGTTGAGGCTTGGCTGCCACGCGTCGTAGGTCGCAGTGGTGGTGGTGACGGTCTGGGGCGGCTCACCCTTGGGCTGGCTGTGCATCCGCTTGGAGATGGCGGCGATCCAGATCAGGGCGATCAACAGCGCCAGGCCCAGGACCGCGAGGAGCATCACGCCCATCCGCTTGCCGAGGCTTGGACTCGGTCCATTCGTGGCCAGGTCAGTCTCCAGTTCCATGGGGCGCTCCACTCGAGTCGGGTCTTGGACGTGAAAGAGGCTTAGCGGTTAGTCGGCGGAGGCGGCGGGGCGACCGGTCCACCCGGCGGCCGCCAGCCGCCGCCGAGGGCGGCGTAGAGCGCGGCGGTGTCGGCCAGGCGGGCGGCCCGGGCCCGGATGAAGCCGATGCGGGCCAGCTGCCATTGGCGGGTGGCATCCAGCAGCTGGAGGTAACTGGCGGAGCCGATGCGGTATTGGGCCTTCACGAGATCCAGGGAGCGGGAGGCAGCGTCCTCCGCCTGGGATTGGGCCTGCACCGCATCGGCATCAAACTGAAGGGCATTCAGGGTGTCGGACACCTCTCGGAACGCGTTGAGAACTGAGGTCCGATAGGCAGCTGAGGCCCCATCCAAACCCGCTTCCGCAGCACGCTTCTGGGCCCGGAGGCTGCCGCCGTGGAAGATGGGCTGCAGCAGGTTGAGGCCCAGGCTCCAGGTGGTGGTGGGCTCTTTGAAGAGATCCCCGGTCGTCAAGGCCGAGGTGCCATAGGAGCCGCCCAGGGTGATGTTCGGGAACAGGTTGGCGGTGGCCAGTCCCACCTGGGCCGTGGCAGCCAGCAGCTGGGCCTCGGCCGCACGCACATCGGGCCTGCGGTGGACCAGTTCCGAAGGCAGGCTGAGCGGCACCTCCTCGGGCAATTTGAATCCGCTCAAATCGCCGCCCTGGAGGCCGCCCTCGGAGGGTAGGCGGCCCAGGAGTACCGCCAGTTGGTTCCGCAGGGAAGCCAGGGCCAGACGCATGGGCGCCAGCCCGGCCTGGGCGCCGGCGAGCTGCGCCTGCACGGCCAGCAGATCGCCCTGACTTTTCACCCCGATGGCGTACTGCTTGGCCGAAAGCTCGGACTGCTCCTGGAGCAATGCCACCACTTGCTGAGTGGCCTCGAGCTGCTGTTGCAAGGCCGCTTCCTGGAAGGAGGCGGTGGCGACATTCGCGGCCAGGCTCAGGGAGGCGCCCTCGAGCAGCCACCGCTGGGAATCGACCTGCGCCTGCTGCAGTTCCACGCTGTGACGAACGCCACCAAAGAGGTCGAGGGTGTAGGAGACATTCACCGAGGCGTTGTACAGGGTGAAGGGCGTGTCGGGGAATCCACTTGCCACGCTCAACCTGGTCCGGGAGGCCCCGGCAGTGGCATCCACGGCTGGGAACCAGGCTCCTCTGGAGGCCTGGAGTAGCTCCTGGGACTGCCGCAGCGAGGCCCGTGCGGCCGCAACGCTGGGGCTGTTGGCCAAGGCCGTGGCGATCCGCTGGTTCAGCGCCTCGCTGCCGAAGGCCCTCCACCATTGCTCGGGCACGGCCTGACCAGCCTGTAAGCGTTGGATGCCACCGCCGGGCACCTGCGCCGAACCAACTTCAGCGGGAGTTGGAGCAGGACCGTACCGATCCACCCTGGGCGGGTCCGGCACCTGGAACTTCGGGCCGACGGTGCAACCCGCCAGCGTGAGGAGCAACGTCCCGAAGGCTGCGCGCGTCGCCCGGCATCGCTTCCACTGCCACCGGTTGTCAAAGGCCACTAGATTCATGATCCACCCAGAGGTGGCATGATAGCTCGACAGGGCGAGGTCGGCGCCCTCAAAAGCGGGCCGCAGCAAATTGAAGCTTGAGGGCCCGGGTTCCATCCTTCGGCCATCATGCGCATCCAGGATCCAACAACAGCCTCAGTTTTCGAGGAGCTTCCAATGGGAATTGCCATGACCCTCCGCACTGCTCTCATCATGGTTCTGGTCGCCGCCTCGGCCCTTGCGGCCCCACCAATGGGCCCCGTCGGAAAGTGGAAGACCTACGACGACAAGACCGGGGCCCTCCATGGGCTGGTGGAGATCACCGAGGAACAGGGAGTGTTGAAGGGCCGGATCCTGAAGTCCTATGACCCGCTGAAGCCGAATCCCACTTGTGATCTGTGCGAGGGGGAGCGGCAGGGCCAACCGGTCCTGGGCATGGTGTTCCTGTGGGGCCTGACCAGGCAGGGTGAGGAGTTCAAGGGCGGGTACATCCTCGATCCCGACAACGGCAAGGTCTACAAGGCCAAGCTGCGGGTGGACGGGGGTGGCCACAAGCTGCTGGTGCGTGGCTTCATCGGGATCTCGCTCCTCGGCCGTACGCAAACCTGGGTGCGCGAGGATTGAACTTGCCAATGGGTGGAGTCTATTTCGCGTACTGCTGAATGACCCGCTCGATGGCGGCCCTGCAGGCGGCGCAGAAACCCGCGTCATCGCGACTGAACATGATGCAGTCCTCCTGGCTGCGGAAATAGCCCTTGGCCTCATAGTTGGCGCCCTCGAAGGCCCCCACCTTCCGGCCGTATTCGTCCGTGCCCAGCAGGTTCGTCTCGAAGGCCTTCTCCTTGGCGAAGAGGGCATCCATCTCCGTCTCGGGTCGGTTGGCGGCACGAATGGCGCGGCGCTCCTTCTGGTAGGCGATGCTGTGGGCCTCGAAGGCGTCCTTCTTCCAGGGGGTGGGTAGGGGCACTCCTGGAGTCAGCAGTGCCTTCCACTTGGGGTCCATCGGATCGGCCGTGGCATTGGGCTCCCAGGGCTCGGGGCGCGAGGGGCTGTTGGTGACGGCCACGTCCGAGGTGTAGTACTCGTCCGCCAGCCCCGCGAAGTGGTGGCCGAACTCGTGGACGAAGAGGTAGCCGATGCTGCTGTTGCCCGCTGCCGCCGTGCTGTAGAGGTTGTGGATGCCGCCGCCGCCGTAGGTCTCGGCGTTCGCCAGGACCTCCACGAACTCGTAAGGGGCCTGGGCGGCGATGTCCCGGAAGGCCCGATTGTCGAAGGCGAGCACATAGCGCTCGCTGCCGAAGGCATCGTAGGTGGTGCCGAGCGGCGTGCGCTTGTGGACGCCCGTGGAGGGCCGCGAGATGCCGCTTTCCGGGGAGGGTGGGCAGAGGGCCCAGAGATTGAAATCCTTCCGGTGTTCCTTAAAGGGTGACTGTTCGAAGAGCTTTTCCATCACCAGGTGGGCCTGCTGCTCGAACTTGCCGCGCTCGGCGGCGGTGTAACCGTCCCCCAGGATGAGGACATCCACTTTGTTCGCGGAATCCCCGTTCTTCTGAAGGATGATGAGGCCGCCCGCGTCTGGACCCGGGGCCTGCTCAATGAGGGGGTCCCGGGGATCGAGGTCGAAGGTCCATAGGGTCTTGAAGGCGTTCCGGGTGTCCCGCTTCTTCACCTGGATGCGGACGGGCGCTTCGGGCCGAGGGAAGCGCAGGGATTCGGAGAAGGATCTGCTTATGGCTTTGGCTTCGTCCGTGGTCTCCCATTCGCCATAGATGCTGGCGAAGCCCCGCGAGTAGAGCAGCTTGCCGGTGGCCTTGTCCGCCACCTCGAAGCAGTACTTCCCGAGGTTGCTCGTGTCGATGGCCTTGGTGAGGTCCCCAGGCCAGGGCAGGGGTTCCAGTACCACCTGGTCCACGCCGAAATGTTCGGCGGTCACATCTCCGGTGTGGCCGTAGTCCACGCGCAGGGTACGGGGCGGCGCCGCCAGGCCGGCCAGGGTGGCGAGGGCTAGCAGGAAGGGGCGGAACTGATGACGAAGCATGGGAGCACCTCGGCTTCCACGATAAACTGGTCGCTCGGAGATCCGATGCTCAACTCCAAACAGCGCCAGTTTCTCAAGGCCCGCGCCCACGCACTCAAGCCCGTCATGCATGTGGGGAAGGGGGGCGTGACGCCCGCCCAGGCCGCGGAGCTCGACGTGATGATGGACAGCCTGGAACTTGTGAAGGTCAAGATCAATCCCAACAGCTTCGAGGACGAGGACACGGCCGCCAGGGCTTTGTGCGCCGCCATCCCTGGCCTGGAGCATGTCTGGACCATCGGCCACACCATGCTGTTCTTCCGTCCCAGCCGCACTCACGACACACGGTATCCTTTGCCCGTCTGATTCAGGAAAGAGGGCCGTCCGCCGAAAGAGGGGGGGTGGAGGTCCGATGCCTTACCTGTCCTGGCTGGAGGGAAATCAGCTCATGCGGTATGCCGTCCACGGGGCTTGCCAGGTGGGCAGGGATCCGCTGGTCTGTGCCGTGGCCCAGCCAAACCTGGCGGAGCTTTCCAGGATTCACGCCAGCATCGATCGGATTGGCGGGATCTGGTGGGTGAGGGATCTGGATTCGGCCAACGGCACACAGCTGAATGGCCAACCTCTCCAGCAGCCCCAGGGCAATTCCCTTCAGGATGGGGACGAGCTGGTGCTGGGTGGCTGGCATCTGACCTTCACCGAGGGGTTCCCCGGTCTCGACGGCTCCACTTTCGCGGAGCGCGTGGGAGATCTCTTCCAGGAGGTCCGCCCCGAACCGGCCCAGGCCATGGTGCTGATCCGGAGCATCGAACTTCTGCAGCACGCCACCGAGAAACTGCTGCAGCAGGTGGATTCCGACGCCATGGTGAAGGGACTGCTGGAGGAGTCCCTCCGGCTCCTGAACGGCGATCGCGGCTTCCTCGTGATGAAATCGAAGGAGGGGGGATGGCGCACCGCCCACCGTGTGGGCGATGTGCAGGAAGGCATCGGCCTTTCCCGATCCGTCCTGGACTACGTGGCCCAGGAGCAAACCGCGGTCATGTCCAATCAGCCCCTCGCGGACCCCAGGTTTGGCGGCCTGAGTCTGGTGGAGCTTCACCGGGGCTCGCTGCTGTGCGCGCCCATGACGGATGAGGGCGAGATCCATGGGGCCCTCTACCTTGATCGGGAATCCGAGGGTCGTCCCTTCAGCCGGTTCGATCTGGCAGTGTTCCAGGCATTCGTGCGTCTGGGTTCCATGGCCCTTCGGCAAGCCATGCTCAACCGGAAGGCCCTGGGCCAAGCCGAACAGCAGGGCGAATTGTTGAGGCTGCGCACAGAGCGGCAGCGCGAATTCGATGGGCACGGTGAACTTCTGGCGGCTATGGCCGCTCCCCTCCGACGGGTCCAGAGTTGGGCCGGGGAACTCCCCGACGTCACCGGCGGGGCCATCCGATCTCAGCTCGAGCAGCTGGCGACCCTGCTGGAGCATGGCAACAGGGAGGGTCATACCGACGATGCGCCCATGGCAGGCCATCCCATGTCGGTGGCTGCGCTTCAGGAAGAGCTGATGCAGCGATGGGAGTCCCTGTTGCGCTTGCGCAAGATCCGGCTAGGTACCACGGAGGCTCCGACCGCCTCGGTCTGGATGGCCGGAGGTCCGCTGGTGGTGGCTCTGGCTGGTCTGGTGGAACCCCTGCTCATGCAGCTCCAGGAGGGCTCTGCGGTTTCCACCCGCTGGGATCAGGAACGGGGGGCCTGGGTTCTGCGGATGAACCTTCCCGTGGGTCTCCACGCCCCCGTTCTTGATCCCTGGACCCAGCGCACGTTGCAGGACGCCGGGGTGCGCTGGCACTGGGCCGACCAGGCCTTGGACCTCTCTCTTCCGGAAGGTCCTGACGCCATGCCCGAGGAACCCGCCCGGCCCCTCCTGGGTCTGGTGAGCGATGAATTGAACCTGCTGGGGCTCTTCCAGACCGTGGCCGAAGCGGGCGATCTCTGGTTGCATCCTCTGGAGCAGGAGCCGCCCCCGCCACCCCTGCCCAAGTTCCGGTTCCTGGTGGTGGACGCTCGGGGAACTCGGAATCTGGAGGGCTGCATCCGCGCCTATCGCCACCATCCCTCTTTCGCCACCACGCCGATCCTGGTGGTGCGTTGCTCCGAAGACGAGACCCCCAGACTCATCGAGGCCGGGGCCACGGATTGGCTGGCCGAGGGCTTCCGCTGGGAGGCCCTCCACCATCGGTTGCAGGTGTTGCGTGGGCACACCGAACTCCAGCAGCGGGCCCTGGCCGCCGAACGGCTGGATTCCTTCCGGCAGATGGCAGGCACGCTGAAACATGAGATCAACAACCCGCTGGCCATCATCTCAATGCAGGTGGAGATGCTGCAGCGGAAATACCCCGAAGAGGTGAAACTCGCCAAGATCGGCGAGATGGTGGACCGTATCCGGGCCCTGGTGCAGGTGCTCCAGAAGATGCGGGAGACGCCGACAGAAGACTATGCAGATGGCTCAAGCATCCTGAAGCTGGGGTAGGAAAGATGGCTATCAGCTATCAGCTGTCAGGGGGCGGAAGCCCCGCTCACTCAGGAGGCCCATGACCGGCCAGTCATGGGGATCCACGGGGACAGGTAGATGCATCTGGGCCTCAAAGCCCACGCCCACTGTGAGGACGTCTTCCGTCAGCCTGGCCAGCAGGGCATCGTAGAAACCCCGGCCGTAGCCGATGCGGTGGCCAGCGTCATCGAAGGCGAGACCAGGCACCAGCAGCAACTGCACCGGTGGGAGAAAGTGCTGGGCGAGGACGGGTTCCATGAGGCCCCAATGGCCCTTCTCTAGAGGCTCGGTGCCCCATGCCAATCGGGGTGGTTGGGTGGAGGCCACCCGCGGAAAGAACCACAGCCAGTTCATGTGAGTGGACAGGGCGGATCGCAGATCGATTTCGGAACCAAACGGCCAGAAGGCACCGATGCGGGTGATGCGCCGGTTCCGACAGAGGCGGTCGACGTGCCCGCAGATGGCCTTCGACCAGACTTCGCGGGAGTCTGCCGGAAGGGCATCCCGGCGGGCCTTCAGGTGAATGCGGAGGTCGGCTTTTGTATCCACGACTTCACCTCAGCAGAGCCAAGGCGTTTCCGTCAACGGAGTATCCTCAGCTCTGGAGCGAAGCCATGACGACCCGTTCCGTCTCCCTGATGTGCGTTGCCTGCCTTTGTCTCAGCGCCCCCCGGCCTGCGCGTGCGCAGGCCGGGATCCAGCGTCAGGGACCCTCCACTCGGCTCGTGCAGTCGATACCAGCAGAAACAGACCTCGCGGACCCTTCGCTGCCTCTTGCCAAGGATGTGTGGGTGGACATGATCCGCGGCGCCCAGTCCAGCGTGGACGCCGCGGAATTCTATGTCACCAGTCGCCCGGGCAGCTCTCTGGAACCGGTATTGGCGGAGCTGGAGAAGGCAGGTGCGCGCGGCGTGAAGGTCCGCTTCCTGCTCTCTTCGAAGATGCTGGAGCAGGATCCTGCTTCCGTGGCCCAGCTCCGCCACATTCCCGGCGCCGAGGTACGGAGCGTTGATCTGACGGGTGTTTCCAAGGGCATCCTCCACGCCAAGTACTTCGTGGTGGACGGGCGCGAGGCCTTCCTGGGCAGCCAGAACTTCGACTGGCGTGCCCTGGTGCACATCCACGAGCTAGGGGTGCGGACCACGGATGCGCAGCTCGTTCCGCGCCTGGCGGAGCTCTTCGCCATCGACTGGCGGTTCGCTGGGAGTCATCAACTGCCTGACTTTCCGGCGCTGCCTCGCCTCCTGGTCCGGCCTTCGGTGGAGCTGGTGGCCAGCCCACCCTTCCTGACCCCGAAGGACATCCGGCCCTCCGTCGACGCGCTGGTGGAGTTGCTGGGCCAGGCGAAGACGAGCATCCGGGTGCAGCTGCTGACTTTCTCGCCGATCGCGGGCCAGGATCAGTTCTGGCCCGTCCTGGACAATGCGCTCCGAGCTGCCGCTGTGCGGGGCGTGAAAGTGCACTTGATGGTGTCGGACTGGGTGCTGGGAGGGAGGGCGCTGCCGCACCTGAAGGCCCTGACTCTGATCCCGAACCTCGAGGTGAAGGTGGTCTCCATTCCCGAGGCGAAGGAGGGCCACATTCCCTATGCACGCACCATCCACAGCAAGTACCTGGTGGTGGATGGCACGCAGCTGGTGTTGGGCACCAGCAATTGGGAAGAGAGTTACTTCATGGAATCCAGGAATATCGAGCTGATCTTTCGCGATTCACCACTGGCCGCCCAAGCCGCTGGCATCTTCGACCACCTGTGGACCAGCCCCTACGCCTTCGCGCTGGAGCCCTTGAAGGTCTACGAGAAGCGGAAGGTCGACTAGACTGAGGCGTACACGTTGTAGAGGTTGTCCCGCTCCAGGGCCTCGAAACCGGCCTCCCGGATGAGGCGCACCAGCTCGCCCTGCTGGAGTCCCTGAGGGCTCTTGGCGCCGGCCAGGTGGGCGATCTCCTCGGCGATGACGGTGCCGTCCAGATCGTCGGCGCCGTAGCTGAGGCCCGCCTGGGCCAAGCCAGGGGAGATCATCACCCAGTAGGCCTTGATGTGCGGGATGTTGTCGAGCAGCAGCCGGGCCACGGCAATCTCGCGCAGGTCCTGGGTGCCCGTGGTCTCGTGGATCACATGGGTGGCGCTCAGCTCGTTGTCCTCGTTCTGGTAGGCCAGGGGGATGTAGGCCAGGAAGCCCGTGTAGCCCGCTGCCAACGAATGGTCCTGGAGGTCCCGCAGGCGCAGCAGGTGATCCACGCGATGCCTGGCTTCCTCGATGTGGCCGTAGAGCATGGTGCAGTTGGTGGGCAGCCCCTTGCGGTGGCAGAGCTCGGCAGTGTCCAGCCAGACTTGGGCGTCCTTCTTGCCGATGCAGATCTTCTCGCGCAGTTCTTCGTCGAAAATCTCCGCGCCGCCACCGGGACAGCTCTCCAGGCCCGCCGCCATGCAGCGGTCCAGGAAGGCGTCCGTGGAGAGGCCTGAAATCCGGGCGTAGTAGTCCATCTCGATCATGGTGAAGACCTTGAGGTGGATGGCTGGGAAGCGGGCCTTGATCTTCGTGAACAGGTCCTCGAAGTAGTCGATCTTCAACTTGGGGTTATGGCCCGAGGTCATGTGCAGCTCGCGGACACCGAGGTTTTCGGGCTTCTCTAGTTCCCCGATGATGTCCTCGGCGGACAGCGCGTAGGCCCGGGGATCGCCGGGCTTGGCCTGGAAGGCGCAGAACTGGCAGTGGGTGTAGCAGACGTTGGTGTAGGAGAGGCGCCGGCTCACCACGTAGTAGGCGGCACGGCCGTGCTTCGTCAGCCGCACATGGTGGGCCATGGCACCCACGCCCGTGAGGTCGGTCGTCGCGTAGAGCAGCAGGCCATCCTCAAAAGTTAGGCGAGTCCCGCCAAGCACCTTGTCAGCGATAGGCCGCAGGCGTGGGTCGCGGATCTTCGAATGAAGTGACAACATCGATACCTCGAACCTCCAGTGTAGCGCCGGATGGTCGAAGCCCCGAGGGCTGTTCAGATTCCCCTTAACCCCTGATGAATGCGCGCGATGAGCGAGGGCCCTTCAAAAATCAACGCGCTGTAGATTTGGGCCAGGGCCGCGCCGTCGTCGAGTGCGTCTTGCACATCCTCCGCGGAGCCTAGCCCGCCACAGGCCACCAGGGGCAGGCGGCCCTGCAAGGCAGAGAGGATGCGACGGCAGACCTCCCGAGCCTTGGCCTTGAGCGGCACGCCGCTAAGGCCGCCTGCGCCTTTTGCCTCCACGTAGGCGCGCAGAGGTTCGGCCACCACACCCCGGTCCAGCGTCGTATTGGTGGCGATGAGACCTGAGATGCCCGAGGCCACAGCCACCTCGACGATGGCATCGAGGTCTTCCGGGGCCAGGTCCGGCGCCAGTTTCAGCAGCAGAGGCTGGCGCTCCAGGCCCATCTCCCGGCGCAGGTCGAGCATGCCGGCCAGCAGGGGCTTCAGCGCCTCGGGCGCCTGGAGG
>CAIYNT010000333.1 GCA_903927605.1 uncultured Holophagaceae bacterium | reverse complement strand
TGGCGGCCAAGAAGATCTCCATCTTGGAGCCCATGCGAGGGAAGAGCGGATGGGTGGCATGCTCCCGCTTCACCCAAAGCGCCATCGAGCCGGAAGATCACCTCGTCTTGGTGGGATGCTTCCAGGACGGGGTCTGGTTGGCAGAAGACCAATGCCGCAGGCTCTTCGACTTGCCAGGAACGGTGAAGGGCTCTGTGCAGGCCACGGACGTGCCTAGGGCAAGACTTGAAGAGGCCAGTCTCCAATCCCGCCAGGAGTTGCTGGCAGACCAGGCCGGGCGAAATGGTCGGTGGTTCGACCAGGAGATGGACAAGCTGGATCGCTGGGCGGAAGACCGGCGGACCTCTCTCAAGTCAGAGTTGGCAGACCTTGACGACCGCCTAAAGGAAGCTCGTAGGGGTGCCCGGCAGGCCCCCACTCTTCCAGAGAAGCTTGAACGTCAGCGAGAGATTCGAACTCTGGAAAGTAAACCTGACGAGGCTTGGCGGGCATTCGATGCCGCAAGCCGAGATGTGGATCGCCAAAAGGACGCAGTTTTGGACGAGATATCCAGACGACTGACCCAGACCACGGAATACGAGAACCTGTTCATACTGCGCTGGACTCTGAACTGACCTAAGGATCCCCATGCCCCAAGCCCCTGAGAAGCTGGACCTGAAATCCCTGAACCTGAGCGAAGAGAAGCACCAGGAGCTGATACGCCTCTTCCCCGAGATTTGCACGGAGGGCGGGAAGATTGACTTCGACCGCTTGAAGCTCGTGCTGGGCGAGACAGTGGATACGGGCAAGGAGCGCTATGGCATGCACTGGCCGGGGAAGGCTGACTGCTTCAAGACCATCCAGGCCCCGAGCATGGGCACTCTGCGGCCCTGCGCAGAGGAGAGCGTCAACTTCAACACCACGGGGAATTTGATCATCGAAGGGGACAACCTTGAGGTGCTCAAACTGCTACAAAAGTCCTATCTAGGTCGGGTGAAAATGATCTATATCGATCCGCCCTACAACACCGGCAACGATTTCATTTATCCAGACAACTACAGTGAGTCCCTTCAGACCTATCTGGAATACACGGGGCAAGCTGATGCCCAAGGTAGGAAGTTTGGGACCAACGTGGATACGGATGGTAGATTCCACTCCAAGTGGATGAACATGATGTATCCAAGGTTATATCTTGCTAGGAATTTGTTGCGTGAAGATGGAGTTATATTCATTACAATCGATAATTCTGAAGATGATAATTTAAGGAAACTTTGTAACGAGATATTTGGAGAGGAAAATTTTATTACCTCTGTAACTTGGCAAAAAAAGGTATCTCCAGCTAATGATGCAAAATGGTTTAGCAGCGATCACGATATTATTCTTATTTATGCCAAGAGAAAGGAAATTTGGAGACCGCAGCGATTAGAACGCAATGAAACCCAAACTGCTTATTATAGGAATCCTGATGCTGATCCACGTGGAGTTTGGAACTCTGCCACCTATACTTGCGGAAAAAGCAAAGATGAACGTCCAAATCTTTACTACCCCATTAAAAATCCAACTACTGATGAGTTAATATGGCCTAAAGAAACGGCTGTCTGGAAATATGCTAAAGAAGTTACAGATCGTTTCATCTCAGAGGGCAGGCTTTATTGGGGCACTGAAGGGCGTGCACGTTTCCCTAGAATCAAGTTGTTTTTAAATGAAATGGATAAGGTTGTCCCACGAACGATCTGGGGATATTCAGAAGTTGGACATACACAGGAGGGAACTACTGAGCTTGGTAACCTATTCCAAGCCGACGTCTTTGATTCTCCCAAGCCAAGTCGTCTAATTCGTAGAATGATCGAAATATCTGGAGACCCTTCAGGAATCTACATGGATTTCTTTGCAGGTTCAGGCACGACAGGGCAGGCAGTGTTGGAGCAGAACAATTTAGATGGTGGGGATAGGCATTTTGTATTGGTTCAGCTTCCAGAACCGACAGGGCGCGATGATTACCCAACCATAGTTGACATCACCAAGGAACGAGTCCGACGAGTCATCAAAAAGTTGGATACTGAGGCTGTTTTCACTGATGGAGAATTGATTAAGGAAGACGTGACTAAACAAGACTTAGGCTTTCGGGTGTTCAAACTTGCGGATTCCAATTTTAAGCCTTGGGATGCAGAGATCTCCCACGAGTCTGGAGCCCTGGTCCAACAGCTTGAGCTATTCATTGACCACCTCAAGGAAGGCCGTAGCAACCAGGATCTGCTATTCGAGATTCTGTTGAAGCGGGGCTTCCCCCTCACGACGCCCGTCGAGGCGCTCTCTTTGGCCGGGCACGAGGTTTTCGGCGTGGCCGGGAACGGAATGCTGGTCTGCCTGGAGCGGGATCTGAGCCTGGACCTGATCCGCGCCATGGCCGACTTCACGCCGGAATGCGTGGTATGCCTGGACGAGGGCTTCGCGGGCAACGACCAACTCAAGACCAATGCCGTCCAGATCTTCAAGACCAAGGGCGTCGCCAAGTTCCTGACGGTATGAGGCGCTCATGACCACCGCGTTTGAAGTCCTTCAGGCAGCCCAGGTTGGGGAGAACACGGACTGGGAGTTCAAGTCCGCTAGGGGTGGATTGCCGGGAAGTCTCTGGGAAACCTACAGTGCCATGGCCAATACCGAGGGCGGCGCTGTGGTCTTGGGTGTGCGGGAGGATGGGGATCATGTCCGATTTGACGGCCTGAATAGGGAACAGATCGCCAATTACCAGAAGCTGCTCTGGGACAATCTCCACGACCGCGGGAAGGTCAGTCAGAACCTGCTATCGGAGCAGGATATTACCGTGTTGCTGGTCGAAGGAGTGGAGGTGATCGTCATCACCATCCCCAGGGCCAGTCGCACCCAGCGCCCGGTCTATCTTGGGCCCAATCCTTTCGGGAACACCTTCAAGCGTCGCCACGAAGGCGACTATCACTGCCTTGATGTCGAAGTGCGCCGTATGCTCGCGGACGCGGACGAAGCGCCGGTAGACAGCCGAATCCTGACCCACTTCGGGATGGAGGACCTTGATACCCCCAGCCTCACGCAGTATCGCCAGCGGTTCCGCTCTTCCAAGGGAGACCATGCTTGGCTCGCCCTGGACGACAAGGCCCTGCTTGGGAAGCTAGGTGGCTGGCGGCGGGACCGAGCTACCGGCGATGAAGGTCTGACGCTGGCGGGCCTGATCATGTTCGGTCATGAGCAGGCCATCCGAGACATCGCGGCTGCGCCCGAGTATTTCGTCGACTACCGCGAGAAGCTAGATCCCACCGTGCGATGGACGCACCGCGAATATCCCGATGGCACCTGGGAAGCGAATCTCTTCCAGTTCTTCCAGCGGGTTTGGCCTCGCCTATCGGCGGGCATCACCTCGCCTTTCCACCTGTCCAAGGGGGTTCGCCAGGATGAAACACCCGCTCACGAGGCGCTACGGGAGGCCTTCGTCAATGCGCTCATCCATGCGGATTACTTCGTGCCCGGCGGCGTAGTCATCGAGCGGTATCCCGACAAATTCGTGATGGAGAACCCTGGCACGCTGCTGGTTTCCCTGGCCCAATATCATCGAGGGGCCGTCAGCGAGTGCCGCAACAAGGCGATCCAGAAGATGTTCCTGATGATGGGGGGCGGGGAGCAGGCCGGTTCGGGCGTGGACAGGATCCGCTCTGGCTGGAGAACCCGGCATTGGCGTGCCCCCAGAATCGAGCTGCTGGATCAGCCCGACCGCGTGTCCCTGAGCCTCCCCATGTTGAGCCTCATCCCGGATGAGGTCATCACCACGCTGCGAGAGCACCTAGGCCCCGAGTTCGACAGCCTTTCGCCCCTGGAAGTCCAAGCTCTGGCCACCGCCCAGCTGGAGGGTTGGGTCTCGAACACCCGCCTGCAAGAACTCGCCACCGATCATCCGGTGGACATCACCCGTGGACTCCAGGGCCTCTGTCAGCGCGGCTGGCTGGTTTCCGACAATCGAAGGCGCTGGTCGCAATACCGGCTGGAATGGAGGGATACGGCAGGTCCTCTATTCCAGGCCCCGAACCAGCCACCGGCACAGGCCGCCATTGGGCCAGACCCCATTCAAACGGAGGGGGGCTCCTCTCAAGTGGGCACGGACTCCATTCATTTGCCAGATGACTCCATTCATTTGGGGCAGGAGGAGGTGCCTGGCCTCACAGTCTCCGATCAAACGCATTTGGAAACGCTCGCCGCACCAGTCAGGAGCACCGGGAAGGTGAGTGAGGCCTTGATGCGGGAGACCATCCTGTCCCTTTGCCAGGGGCGGTTCCTGACGGCTGGAAGACTCGGAGAGCTGCTGAATCGTGATCCTGTGAATCTCCGATCCCGATTCTTGTCCCCCATGGTGGACGAAAAGGCGCTTCGGTTGCTTCACGAGGACCGATTGAATCATCCCGAGCAGGCCTACCAAACGAAAGACCAATAACCATGAAACTGCAGTTCGACGCCAACCAGACCTACCAGCTCGATGCCGTGGCCTCGGTGGTGGACCTCTTCGACGGCCAGCCCATCGGCGCCCCCATTTTCAGCGTGATTCGCCAGGGGGACCTGGGCGGGATGTTCGAGGGGCAGGAGCAGACCGAGCTGGGCCTTGGTAATCGCCTATTGCTGGACGAAGATCGCCTTCGAGAGAATACCCGCACGGTCCAGCTCCGAAACGATATCGAGGTGCCGGATGCATTGGCACCTTTGGCGGTCTGGGACCTCTTCGATGCCCAAGCCGACACCGCCCGAACCTGCCCCCACTTCTCGGTCGAGATGGAAACCGGCACGGGGAAAACCTATGTCTATCTGCGGACCATCTACGAGCTGTCCCGCCGCTATGGTTTCCAGAAGTTCATCATCGTCGTGCCCAGCGTGGCCATTCGCGAAGGTGTGCTGAAGAACCTGGAAATCACGCGGGACCACCTGCGGGGGATCTACGACAACCTGCCATGCGAACACTTCGTCTACAACGCGAAGGATGTGAGTCGCCTGCGGCAGTTCGCGGTGAGCAACACGCTTCAAATCCTGGTCATCAACATTGACGCCTTCCGCAAGAATTTCACGGGCACGGAAGACGAGCAGAAGAGCAACGTGATCTACAAGGAGATGAATCAGCTTTCTGGACACGCGCCCATCGAGTTCGTGCAGGCAGCTCGCCCGATCGTGATCATCGACGAGCCCCAGAGCGTGGATTCCACGGACAAGGCCCAGGAAGCCATCAAAGCCCTGAACCCGCTTTGCACCCTGCGCTACTCCGCCACGCACCGAAATCTCTACAACCCCATCTACCGCCTGGATCCCGTCCGCGCCTTCGAATTGCGCCTAGTGAAGCAGATCATCGTAGCCAGCTCCAAAGCCGAGGGCGCGGCGAACGATGCTTTCGTCCGCGTGGATAAAATTGACTACGCCAAGGGCATCAAGGCCAAACTGCGCATCCACAAGCAGACCACCGAAGGGCCCAAGGAAAAGGGGATCACGGTGAAGCAGGGCGCAGACCTCTATGCCCTGTCCGATGAGCGGGCCTGCTATCAGGACGGGTTTTCCGTGGCCGAGATCAACGCCGAGCCTGGTAATGCCTTCATTCGCTTCAACAACGGGCGGGTGCTGCGCGAGGGGGATGAAATCGGCGGCATGCGGGACGATGTCTGGCGCACGCAGATCCGGAAGACCATCGAGCGCCACTTGCAGAAGGAACTCCAGGTTCGAGACCGCGGCATCAAGGTGCTGACGCTGTTCTTCATTGATCGCGTCGCCAACTATCGGGACTATGGCGAGGATGGCCAACCCCTCCAGGGCAAGTTCGCCACAGCCTTCGAGGAGACGCTGGCTGATCTGAAGAAGGATGCGCGCTATTCAGGCCTGACCTGGCTCCAGGAGTCCGTGGAGAAGCTGCACAACGGCTACTTCGCCCAGGACAAGAAAGGCGTCCTGAAAGACACCAGCGGCGCCACCCAGGCCGATGATGAGGTCTACAACCTCATCATGAAGGACAAGGAGCGACTGCTTTCTTCGGATGAGCCCTTGCGCTTCATCTTCAGCCACTCCGCCCTGCGCGAAGGCTGGGACAACCCGAATGTCTTCCAGATCTGCACCTTGAACGAGGCCCGTAGCGCCCTGCGCAAGCGCCAGGAGATTGGTCGGGGCCTTCGCCTACCCGTGGACCAGAATGGTTGCCGCGTGCGGGATGATTCGATCAACAAACTCTATGTCATGGCCAGCGAGAGCTACGAAGACTTCGCACGGGCCCTGCAGACGGAGTATGAAGAGGATTGCGGCGTCACCTTCGGCAAGGTTCCCCTTACCGCACTGATCCGACTGATCCGCGTGGTGGATGGGCAGGAGCAACCCCTCGGAAAGGAATCGGCCGAGGCCATCCGAAGTTCTCTGGTAGCCAAGGGCATGCTTGATGACCAAAACCGCATCCAGCCTGCTTTTGACCCCAAGAAACCTGGGTTCTCGCTAGATCTTCCAGCAACCTTCCAGGACATGGCGCCTGCGGTGGTGGATCTGCTCACGGAATACCAGATCGAGCGCCACATCCGCCGGGATACCCAGGAAGGCCCCAACCGCCTGAAGAAGGAGATCGTCCTCACAGAGGACTTCAAGGAACTATGGGACCGTATCAAGCCCAGGACCACCTATCGTGTGGAGTTCAAGACGGACAAGCTGGTGGAGCGAGCGCTGGATGAGATCAAACGCATGTCCACCATCGAGGCCCCCAAGATCCGAACCGTGGCCGGGCAATTGCGGGTGGAGAAAGGCGGGGTGTTGGCCACGGCCCTTGGTGTTTCTGAAGAAGTGGTGCCGTATGGTGCGCGTCCCGTTCCGGACCTATTGGCCTACCTGCAGAATGAGACCGAACTCACACGGTCCACCCTGGTCCACATCTTGAAGGCTTCCGGCCGCCTGACAGAGTTCTTCGCGAACCCCCAGCGCTTCATGGACGAGATCGCCCACATCCTAAAGACGGTGCTCCATCGCATGCTGGTGGACGGGATCAAATACGAGCGGATCCCCGGAACCACACCCAATTTCGAATGGGAAATGTTGCTCTTCAAGAACGAGGAACTGGTAAATTTCCTGAGTGCGGAGAAAGTCGAACACTCGCTCTACGAATATGTGGTCTATGACTCTGAGATTGAACGGGAGTTCGCCAAAACTCTCGACAGCCGTGATGACATACGCCTTTTCGTGAAGCTTCCCGGCTGGTTCGAGATCGATACCCCTGTTGGGAAATACAACCCTGACTGGGCCATTGTGAAGCACCAGGACTCCACTCTTTACTTGGTCAAAGAGACCAAGAGCACCAAGGACTTCCTCAAGTTGCGTAACTCAGAGGCAGACAAGGTTCGTTGTGGTATTCAGCACTTCAAAGAGCTGGGAGTAGCGTGTGAGGTTGTAGTCTCGGGATTGGAGGTCTGACAAATGTCACTGAAACAGGAACACCTCGAAGCCATCGTCGTTTCGGTGCTTGCAGTGAACAGGTATCCACTTGAAAAGTCATACTCACTACTGCCAAACCTAAGGAAATTAGGGCTTACGGACCCCACAAAGGTTGCCAATGCCAACAGCCCAGATGTCATGATGCGGCTCGACCGGGCAGGCTACCACAGGGGTCTACTCACCGAAATGATGGCTGGTCGTCTAATTGGTCTGATGAATGCAGTGTCTGAGGGGCAGCTCGACTCTCTGAGCAATATGGTTACTAAGGGTGAAAAGGATCAGGCCAAGCAGTTGCTTTGTCGGATGAAGGGTATTGGGCCTCAGGTCGCTGCAGATGTGTGGATGCTGGTAACCAGCAATGCATCATAGAGATAACAACTCATTTGCCCTTCTTCTTGTCCGTTCGCTGTGACAGGGCCGATGCAGCTGAACTCTTTGACTCAGGGCTAGTGCGTCCATCGCGCATAACCTTTGAGGCGGCGGATGCCGCCTTTGCAGAAGTAACCTTTGGAAGTGCGACTTGGGAAAGCGCGCTCCCCGCAGCAGTCTTGGAGGCCTTCCCAGTGGAGGGGTTTGTCAAGACAGAGGAGGCTTTCGAGGCTGTTTTTGGTCCAGTAGTCTTCTTGGTCATGTGAAGCGCTCCTGTGAGATGAAACTGCCAGAGGCAGGATGCAAGAAGAATAGACTCATGAGGATTCGATAGGCATGAATAGCTAAAGACGGCGGATACCCGTCGTCTTTGCCGTGCATCAGCAGGCGGTTTGGAACGGTGCGAACACAGCCACCTTTTTTCGGGCCATCTCGTCGAAGAAGGCCGTCACCTTCTGTGATGTCGAACCCTTGAGAAAGTCCATACACCGCTGGACGGCCTCAGGAGTGATCTGCCCCTCTTGAGCTACGCGCATGAGCCATGCTTCCCGCTTTGGCGTGAGTAACGGGGTTTCTTTCGTTGGAAGCTTGGGCTTCTCTGTTACCACCTTCCCAGCCAAATGAGGCTCCAACAGCTCTGGCAGATCCTCCAGGTCCTGAGTGAAGATGTCGCTGGCAGCAGTTGCCATCAGCACCGCACTGACGAACGCCCGCTTCTCGGCCATCTTGAGGATGGTATTCCGAATCTCAAAGAGGCTCAGTGCTCGATACTTCGCTTCCCGGTTGTTGCACCGGGCTGAGCAGCGGCTGAGGACCTCGCCCTGGGGGCCATGGATGGTGCAGGTGGCTTCCACCTCGAAGAACCCTATACAGGTTCCCTGGACGATTGAGCCGTCTCGCTTGGTGGCGGAGTAGGGCCATTCCGAGTCGAGGTCATCCACCACCACATGGCTGTCCAGGATGGGGGCCAGTCGGAAAGTCATGCAGAGGACCTCGGCCCCGGCCTTCCAGAGAGAGGGCTTGGGGGTGCCCGGGATGGTGCCGTAATGGGTGCCTTCCTTCATGACGCCGCGCATGACCTCCTGCACGGCCTGGGTTCGCTTGCGGATCTCGGACAGCCCGAATGGAGGCATGGCCGATGGGGGTGCGGGTGGCAGGGTTACGACGCCGTTGACAGACATGGGCTGACTCCTTTGCGGGAAGTGATACGGAGGTTGGTGAAGGTGGACGTTCTGAGGTAGCGGGAATAGAGGTCTGGAGCCTCTCGCTGTAAGTCTTTGGCAGAGAAAGATGTGCGATTTGAGGTGACCATCTGGGCCGTGCCCCCATCCAGATTCACCTTGTCGATCATGTAGATGGTGAGGGTCGACTTGATCTGGTCCCGCAATTCGGTCGTCCGCTGCTCGAGCGGCTTCAGCTGGCTTTCCACGATCCCCAGCTCCTCCACTTGGGCGGATAGCTGCAGTCGGATCACCTCGGGCACTTCACCGTGTTCCCCGGCCTTGCGAAGAGCCTGGTGCTCGGGGCAGTCCATGGCGAAGGGACAGTTGAAGCAAAAGCCCCGCTCCGGTTCCCCGGGAGGGAGGCAGGAAGAATCCTCAAAGTAGGGCGCTGCCTTACGGGCCCGGCCTTCCAGGAAGCGGAAGTGATCAGGACTGAAGGTGACCGGGAAGGTGGACATCTCAGCCAAGTTCTCGCGGGACACGAGCACCACCAGCCCCCAGCCAAGGCCGGAGAGTCCCATCTGAGCCTGGACCTGGTCCAAGTAGTGCTGAGGGAGCCCGTCGGACTGGTAGCGCTTGAAGGTGGCGGCGCTGGCAGTCTTCACCTCCAGGACTCCGTCCCCGTTTTCCCCAATGATGCGGCCGTCAGGGTGTGCTCGGAACGGGAGGGTCGGGTGCTCATATTCGCGTTGGACCCGGCCTGTGTCGCGGAGCTTGGAACCGAGGGCGGCCCGGACCAATTGGACCACTTCATTCTCAAGGGCGCGTCCAGAAAGCATCCTGCCCATTGAGGCGGGATCCAGTTCAGGGCGTTGGATCTTGGAGGCGATAGCGCTGCGCTGGCAGGTGCCGACCTCCGATGCCCCGATGTAGAGGTGTCGAGGGGACTGCCTTGGGTTGTGTTCAATCCGCAATTTAAGCGCTGACCGTATGTTCAGGTGGTTCATGTTTATCTCCATTGATTGAAAAGAGCCGGTCGGGGACCGGCTCTTTTGTGGTGGATGGATTTCTGGAGGAGTTGCGGTCCTATGAGCTGCTGAGGCAAGGTGATGACTACCTCGTCGCCATGGCCATGGCGGTATCGAAGGCTTCCTGCTTGAAGTCGGCGGCCGTGCCGAACAGGATGCTGTTCGTCCGGCGGGACTCGTCCATGGCCTGCCCCTTGGCCTTCATGTCGAAGTCGGCGTATTCGACCATGGCATTGAGGGCCCACCAAGCGGATCCGGAGACCCCGGGCAGGTCCACTCCCTTGCCAAAGGCAAGTCTCCCTTCGATGAGCCGGATTCGGTTCTGCATGAGGGTGCGAGATCGACCATCTGGCACCTGGTCGGGGTCACCGATCATTCGCCGGAGGTATTCGTCCAGCCAAGCATCATCCACGCGAACGCTGGCCAGCTTGCTGAACTGGTCTGTGGTCAGGTCGAAGTGATCCCGGTAGCGCAGCAAGACCATGGCGGCCATCTCCAGCTTCTGCCGCATCTGGCTGGTGTGCCGGATGGAGATGACACCCCGGCTTCCCTGCATGGCCAGGTTGAAGGTGTTCTGGCAGACCACGCGGATATTGGTAAAGCGAACCTCGGTCTTGATAGTGCCGTCGTGGGAGGTGACGCCCAGGATGAACTGCTCCACCCCATCACCGGCGATGGGGTAAAAGACCTCTGGCAGCTTGGCCAGCATCCAGACCTTCTCCCCCTTACCGATGGCCCCGGCGGTCTGGAGCTTGCCCCCGGATTCCTTGAGCAGAATGTCAAAGAAGTCGAACGCCTCCCGGTTCTGTAGGATTTCGTAACCCTCGCCCACCACCCCGAGGACATCGTGGGTGTGGCCGTTGATGGTGGCGAAGGCATCGGTTGGCTCAAGGAGGCCGGGGCCCAGATCGGGGCGGACGCGGTAGAGCTGCTCCTTGAGGACGGGGTAGTCCAGCCGGGCGGCGGCGATGGCCTCCGCACTGGTGAACTCTTGGTCGAACTGAACGCCCAACTGGTGCCAGGGTCGCTGGCCAGTGAAGGCCATGGTGTCGAGGTAGAGGTTGTGTGCCACGGAATGTCCTTTCAGACAGAAGAAGGCCCCGCTCTGCGGGGCCAGTATGGGGAGAGGGATTGGTCACTCCTTGTCTAGGAGCCACTCAAGCAAAACCTTCACGAGGATCCCGGCTGCGATGGGGATTGGGTTCATACAGACCTCCGGACATGCAAAAGGACCAACCGATATGGCTGGTCCCTGCATTGTTCTTATAACAAATTCTGTAACCGTTCAGGCCTGATCTGAAGCTGGTGGTGTCCCTTTGGCTGGCTTCTTGGTCGAGCGTGGTTTCCTGGGCTTGAATGCGGACTTGAGGTAGACGTTTACGGCTTCAAGGTAGAAGGCTTCCGAATC
>CAIYNT010000332.1 GCA_903927605.1 uncultured Holophagaceae bacterium | reverse complement strand
GGTAGAGCAGGGCCACCAGCCAGAGCAGTGAGCCGCTCAAGGTGTAGAGGAAGAACTTGTTGGCGGCGTACCGTCGTTCATCCCCGCCCCATACCCCAATCATGAAGTACATCGGGATCAGCATGGCTTCCCAGAACAGGTAGAAGAAGAAGAGATCCTGGGCCATCAGTGCACCCAGCATGCCGGTTTCCAGCAGGAGGAACATTGCCGCGAAGGTGCCGATGCGGTCCTTCAGGCTGTTCCAGGTGCCCAGCATGGTGAGCGGCACCAGGAAGGTGGTGAGGATCACCAACCACAGGTTCAGGCCATCGACGGTCAGGGCATAGTCCACGGGGAGGCCCACCAGGGTGAACCAGGGCGCCCGCTCCGTGAGGATGAATCCGCTTCCGTGATGGCCCAGCAACCAGGACAGGCTGAGGACGAAGAAGGCCAAGGCGCCCATGAAGCCAAGCATGCGGGAGAGGCGGCCCAGGGCTTGGGGCAGCGCCAGGATCAGGAAGCCCAGGATCGTCGGCGCGAAGACCAGGAAGGTGAGGGGATGGGAGTTCAGCCAGGTCATCGCCCCACCTACTTCAGGAAGACATAGAGGAGGACTGCGCCCCCCCAGCGCCATGCTCAGGGCGTAGTTGCGCACCCGGCCGGTCTGGAAGAGAGCGGTGAAGTCCCCGAAGACGCGGGTCAATGCGCCCGGCAGGTTCACGCCCACGCCATCAATGATGATCACGTCGAAGAGCTTCCAGAGCACGTTGCCGAACCAGCGGATGGGCCGCAGCAGGTAGAGCTCAACCCCTTCGTCCACGTAGTACTTGTTGAGCAGCAGCCGATGGAGGAAGGGGAACCTGGCCGCGCGGGCCTCTGATACCGCCAGGCCATCCTTGTAGCTGAAGTAGCCGAAGGCCGCGAAGCTGAGCCCCAACACGGTGGACACGGAGGCCAGCCCCCAGGCCAGTTGGTGGCTGCCATGCTCGCCGTGATGGGCATGCAGCTGACCATAGGTGACCGCAGAAGCCAGCCATTCCTCGATGTGGAAGTCGCCCCCGAAGGCCTTGGGCCAGCCCAGCCAGACGGCCAGCAGGGAGCCCACCGCCAGCAACGACAAGGTCACCGTCATGGAGGCGGGGCTTTCATGGGCATGGTCATAGGCGTGGTGGTCCCGGGCCTTGCCGAGGAAAGTCAGGGTGAAGAGGCGCAGCATGTAGAAGGCCGTGCAGCAGGCGGCGATGAGGCCGATCACCCACAGGGCCGGGCTCTTCAGGTAGGCCAGGTAGAGGATCTCGTCCTTGCTGGCGAAGCCCGAGGTGCCGGGGAAACCGATGATGGCGAGGGTGGCCACCAGCATGGTCCAGAAGGTGATGGGCATCTTGGTCCGGAGGCCGCCCAGCTTGAAGAGGTCCTGCTCGTGGTGCATGGCATGGATGACGCTGCCGGCGCCGAGGAAGAGGAGGGCCTTGAACCAGGCGTGGGTGAAGACGTGGAAGAAGCCCGCAGCGAAGCCGGAAGCGCCCAGACCCAGGAACATGTAGCCCAGCTGGGAGACGGTGGAGTAGGCCAGCACCTTCTTGATGTCGCGCTGCACCAGGCCGATGGTGGCGGCAAAGAGGGCCGTGGCCGCACCCACCCAGGCGACGACATCCATGGTGATGGGCGTCAGGGTGAAGACAGGAGCCAGGCGGCAGATCATGTAGATGCCGCTGGTCACCATGGTGGCCGCGTGGATGAGGGCGCTGACGGGGGTCGGGCCCGCCATGGCGTCCGGCAGCCAGAGGTAGAGGGGCAGCTGGGCGCTCTTGCCCGTGGCGCCCACGAAGAGCATGAGCGTGGCGAAGGTGAGGACGCCGAAGCCCACTTCGGGCGCCAGGTGACCGGCCTGGGTAAGGATGTCCGAGGTGGTCAGGGTGCCGAAGGCGGCAAAGAGGACCATCATGCCGATGGCCACGCCCAAATCACCTACCCGGTTGGTGAGGAAGGCCTTGAGGCCGGCGTCCGGCGCAAAATCCGTCTCGATGAAGTAGCCGATGAGCAGGTAGGAGCAGAGGCCCACCCCTTCCCAGCCCACGAACATCAGCACCAGGCTCGACCCCAGCACCAGCGTGAGCATGAAGAATACGAACAGGTTCAGGTAGCTGAAGAACCGCGCATAGCCATCGTCCTCGTGCATGTAGCCCACGGAGTAGAGGTGGATGAGCGCCCCGATACCGGTGACGACCAGCATCATGGTGCCGCTTAGGGTGTCCACCACCAGGCCGAAGGGCACGCTGAGCGAACCGGTGCCCATCCACTCGCCGTAATTCAGGACGAGCCGATGGTCCGGCAGCGCCTTCATGGCGAAGAAGGCCGACAGGGCCAGCAGCAGGGAGCCGACCACGACACCCACACCGACGAAGGTGACCGTGCCTTTGCCGGCACGCTTGCCCAGGAGGCCGTTGAAGGCCGAGCCCAGCAAGGGGAGGATCGGAATGAGCCAGTAGTACTTGTTCATCACATCCTCACTGCTTCAAGCTGGCGGCCCGGTCCGAGTCCGTAGTGTCCCGGTGACGGTAGAGGCCGATGACCAGCGCCAGGCCGACAGCCGCCTCGCAGGCAGCCACGGCGATGATGAAGAGGTAGAACACCATGGCCTGCGCGTCGCCGCCCCGGAAGCGGGCGAAGGCCAGCAGGGCGACGTTGGCCGCGTTGAGCATCAGCTCCACGCCCATGAACTGCAGGAGGAGGGTGCGCCGCAGCAGCACCGTCGCCAGGCCCAGGGCGAACAGGAGCAGGGCCACCATCAGGTACCCCTGGAGGCCGCCTTGGAGGATCGCGTCGAGACCGGTCATCGCTGGCTCCTCACAGGTTCCGTTTCGTAAGGGCGACCGCGCCGATCATGGCCGCCAGCAGCAGGAGGCCCGCTACTTCGAAGCCCAGCAGGTGGTCCGCGAAAAGCGTAAAGCCCAGCTTCTGGAGGGTCATCGCCTCTGGCATGGTCCGGCCACTGGTGGCCAGGGACCTCACTCCCGGTGAGGCCAGGACGAGCCTCACCGCCCCGAAGGCCAGCACGGCGACCAGCACGACCGAGACCCACCGCTGGACGGGATGCGGGGCCTGGGCCTTCTCCTCCTCGTGGCTGTTCAGCATCATGATCACGAAGAGCACCAGCACCATGATGGCGCCGGTGTAGACGATGATCTGGAGGGCAGCGGCCACGGGATTGGCCAGCAGCACGAAGAGTCCCGCCACACCGAAGAAGGCGCCCACCATGCAGAGGCCCGCCACGATGACGTTCTTCTGCAGCAGCATCCCCAGGGCACCCAGGAGCGTGATGAGGGCGAAGATGATGAACATGGCCTCTCCTTACATCACGATCGTGCGGCGAGGCACAGAGGGGGTGGGATCCTGACCGATGCGAGCCTTGCCATCCTTCTCCGCATAGGTGTTCATGAGGTCCCACTTGCCGAACTGCATGGAGAGCCGATCGTAGGCGGCCACCTCATAGGTGTTGCGTAGCCAGATGGCGTCCTTGGGGCAGGCCTCCTCGCACATGCCGCAGTAGATGCAGCGCAGCATGTCGATGGAGAACTTGGCCGGGCGCTTCTCCTCGAAGCCCTGGGTGATGTT
>CAIYNT010000331.1 GCA_903927605.1 uncultured Holophagaceae bacterium | reverse complement strand
TGGCGGTCTCCAGGCACCGGTGCCGTTCTTCATCAAGAAGGTGGCGGATCGCAATGGCCGTGTGCTGGAGAGCCACAGTGGGGCCGCCACCGAGCAGGTGCTGGATCCCCAGAGCACCTACCAGCTCGTCCAGTGCCTCCAGGGCGTGGCCACCAGCGGCACTGGCGCCCGCAGCAACGAGCTGGAGTGGCCCGTCGCCGGGAAGACCGGTACCACGGACGACCACACGGACGCCTGGTTCCTGGGCTTCTCCACGCGGGTCGTGTGCGGTGTGTGGGTCGGCCTCGACGAGAAGAAGACCATCTTCAAGGGCGCCGATGGCGCCAAGGTGGCCCTGCCCATCTGGATCGACTTCATGAAGGTGGCGCTGCCCACCACGGAGCGCGAGGAGTTCAAGGCGCCCGACGGCATGGAGTGGGCCGACATCGACCGCTTCACCGGTCTGCTGGCCACCTCCGCCACGGCGGATCGCGTGCTGCACCTGGCCTTCAAGCCCGGCACCGTGCCCAGGTCCGGCAGCGATGCCGAGGCCATCAAACAGGTGAAGGAAGCCCGCGACAAGGCTCACAGTCAGCCCCCGGAGAACCGCGTGTGGGGTCGGCCCAAGCAGGTCGACGAACCCAGGCCGGTGGATCTAAACGCTGCGGATCCGAACGCCTAGGCTCCCCAATGGGTGGCGCCACTTGGCGCCACCCATTGGGAAAATTGAACAGGATGAGTTGATGATTGCTGAAGTGCCGGTCCGCCGCTCGAAGTCCAGGATCCATTCGGCATTCTTCGCATCTTTTTTGGAGGCCCCTGGCCAATGCGATTCCTGATTGCTGCCGCCGTGTGCATCATGGCCGTCCTGCTGTCGAGCCCAGGATTCGCCGGACAGGCGGGGAGCGGTTCTGCCCAGGAACCAGTCCGGAGACTCGTCGAGTTGCGGAAGGCCATCGAGAATGATAATCGCGCGAACCCCATAGCCTCGGTCCTGTGGGCCCAGGAGGGTCTGGGGCTGCTGGCCTCCGATCAGAACCCTGACGCTGAGGCTTGGTTCCTCCGTGCCCTGGTCCGCGATCTCGACACCCTGGGTGATTTCGCGAAGGCCGCTTCGTTCCTAGAAAGGGGCCGAGCTCTGGCGGCGCGGACCGGAGACCCACGCCAACGCCTCCTGCTGGAGGTCGAAGCGGTCGCCCTGCTGTCCAATAGCGAGAGGATCGGGGAGGCCGGCAGGATTCTCGACCCACTTGTCACAGACCTTGAGGCCTACAGGGGGTCCCACCCTGGTGATGCCGAGATCGTTAGGGCGCTTGGACGGAGCCTCCAGATCCTCGCCTCCATGCAGCAGGCCCATAGCAAGTTCCAGGAAGCGATCCAGGCCAATCAGAAAGCCCAGAAAACCTTCGGAGAGATCGGGGATCTCCGGGGGCAGGCTCGGGTTCTGGCGAACATGGGGCTCGTCTACATCTCCCTCGGCCGTCTTGATGAGGCAGAGGCCTCGTACAAACAGGCCATCTTGCTTGCGGAAAGGGTGTCAGACCAGGCTCTCCAGGCCAATCTCCACCACGAGTTGGCCAACGTCTATGCCCATCAGAATCGACCAGACGCCGAACTGGAGGCAATGAAAGTGGCCTCGACCTTGGCTGTGAAGGTCCAGGACTCCTACCTAAGAGCTTATCCGTAAATAGTGTGGCATTGAACGATTCAAAGCCTGACACTGTCTTCATTCAGGAGGCAGCATGGGGCGGATCCGTTCATGGGAAGTGTCGGATGCATTCTGGAAGCGTGTCGAGCCGCTGATCCCAGGCCAAAAGCGAGATCCTGAGCGAACCTTCCAACGAAAGCCTGGTGCAGGCCGCCCGCCCATGGACCCACGCAAGGTCTTCGAGGCGATCGTCTATGTGCTGAGGACTGGCATCCAATGGAAAGCCCTGCCGAAAGAGGTCTATGGCAGCCCGAGCGCCATCCACACCTACTTCCAGAAGTGGCACAAGGCGGGCGTTTTCCTTGAGCTTTGGCGGGCGGGACTGGCGGAATACGACGAAATGGAGGGGGTGGCCTGGACTTGGTTAAGCGTAGACGGAAGCCAGGGCAAGGCCCCATTGGCTAGAGAAGCTGTGGGCCCCAACCCCACCGATCGGGGGAAAAAATGGAAGCAAGGTCAGCCTCATGGTGGACGGGCGTGGTGCCCCGCTGTCGCTCGTCGTGTGCGGAGCCAATCGTCATGATGTGACTCAACTGGAATCCTTGCTGAAGGCGATGGTGGTGCCTGAGCTTCGACCGATATCGGTTCAGAATCTCTGCGCCGACAAGGGGTATCGAGGAGCGCCAGCCAATGCGGTGATATTGGACTGTGGATACGAACCGCATGTTCCCGTGCCCGAGGAAGAGATGACCATCATCTTGAACGACCCTGATCACCGCCCTCGGCGCTGGATCGTAGAAGTCGCCCATTCCTGGTTCAAGCGATTCCGGAAACTGCTTGTCCGATTTGAAAAGACCACTGCAGGCTACACGGCACTGCTCTACCTTGCTGCCGCCATCATCTGTTTGCGGAAGATTGGTTTAATTTACGGATAAGCTCTTGGTCTCCTGGCAGCTGCGAACCTGTCCGATGCCTACTTGCGCGGGAAGGATTATAGATCGGCATTGAGCTGCGCCGAGGCGGCGCTCCGTGATCCTGATATCTCCAGGTACCCCTCCTTCGTCGCAGGCTGTCAGGTCAATCGCGGCATTGCTCTCAACCGCCTAGGCCGCAGTGCCGAAGGCATTCACGGCATCCTGCAGGGACTTGCCTACTACAAGACCAGCCAGGCGAAAAATGAGACTGCCGAGGTCACGGGAAACCTCGCCGAAGAATATGCATTCACGGGTGACTTCCACAGGGCGTTCGAGACGGAGCGGGAGTTCAAGAGCCTGAGCGATGACCTGAGACGCATCGAGGACCAGAAACGAATCGCTGATGCCAGCGCCGCCTTCGAGTTCGACAAGAAGCAGTCCCAAATCGAGAGTCTCCAGCGGGAGCGGCAGAACCAAGCGAGGTTCAAGCGCCTCTGGATCGCCCTGGGGGTTCTGGGCTTCTCCCTCACGGGGGTCCTCATCCTGAGCCGGCGGAAGCTCCAGCGGGCCAACGACAACCTGACGGATCTCAACCAGGCCAACCTCACGCTGATCGAGCAGCTTCAAAAGGTCCTGGCAGAAGTGCGGACCTTGCAGGGACTCATTCCGATCTGCGCCGAGTGCAAGAAAATCCGCGATGACCAGGGGTCCTGGAACCAGATGGAGCTGTACATCCAGAGCCACTCAGACGCCACCTTCAGCCATGGCCTCTGCCCTGAGTGTGCGAAGGATTTTCTGGCCGAATTCCGGGATCACCCCTCGACGCCCCCGCTCCCAGGTGCGCCTCGAAGCATCGCCGAAGGTTGAAGCTGGTCTAGGTGTCGTTGCCAACGAGGTTGTTCAGCCTTGTGACTGGGGGCTGACCACCTAAGGCCGAATGGGGCCTGTGGTGATTGTAGAAGTGGAGCCAGGCGCTGAGCGCCTGGTTTCTTTCATCTGCACTCTGCCAGGTGGGACCGTAGGCCCATTCCCGGAGAGCGGTCTGGATGAGGCGCTCGGCTTTGCCGTTGGTCCTCGGACGATAAGGTCTGGTTCGGGCGTGCTTGAGTCCGAAGGCTTCTCGCATGGCCTTGAACTCCTT
>CAIYNT010000330.1 GCA_903927605.1 uncultured Holophagaceae bacterium | reverse complement strand
TTCCAGCCGAATTCCCCTGGAATTCTTCCCGGGGACAGTTGACAAGGCAGGAGAACCCATGGGCATGGGACTTCTCATCGACTTTACGCGCTGCATCGGTTGCGGCGCCTGCAGCTCCGCATGCAAGGAGCAGAACAAACTGCCGGAGAAGATAGACGAGGTGTTGACCGCCTATACCTGGACCTTGGTCAAGGAGAAGGAAGGCCTCAACGTCCGCAGCTTGTGCATGCACTGTGAGGTGCCCACCTGCGCCTCGGTCTGTCCCGTGGCGGCCCTGAAGAAGACGCCAGAGGGCCCGGTGGTCTACGACGCCGAACGCTGCATGGGCTGTCGCTACTGCATGATGGCCTGTCCCTTCCAGATCCCGAAATATCAGTGGGACCGCCCTGTTCCGGTCGTTGGGAAGTGCATCCTGTGCGCCGGACGCTTGAAGGAAGGCAAGCCTACGGCATGTGCCGAGGTCTGTCCTGCGGAGGCCACCATCTTCGGCAAAAAGGAGGACCTAATCTGGGAGGCCCGGACGCGCATCCGCTCGAAGCCTGGCGCCTATGTGGATCATATCTACGGGTTGACCGAGGCTGGTGGCACATCGGTGATCATGATCTCCAACGTGCCCTTCGAAAAGCTCGGTATGAAGACGAATCTGCCGGCGGACCCGCCGGCCATGCGCACCTGGCAGGTGCTTTCCAACATCCCCGACTTTGTGGGGGTCTGGGCGGTCTTCCTCTATGGCGTGCACTGGATCACCGCGCGGCGTGAGGACGTGGCGAAGGCAGAAAACCATAACCACGGACGAGGAGATCGGTCATGAATGCCACAGCCACCCTCCAGCCACGTCGATTCCGCCCAGGTTTCTGGACGGCAGTATTCGTAGTACTGTTCCTGGCCTTTTGTGCCGTCACGGTGATCCGGTTCACAAAGGGCCTGGGCGCCGTCACTAACTTGAGCGATCGCTTCCCCTGGGGTCTCTGGATCGGTTTCGACCTGCTCTGTGGGGTCGGGCTCGCCGCGGGTGCCTTCACCCTTACTGCCGTCGTTCAGCTCTTCAATCTTAAACGTTTTGAACCCATCGTGCGTCCGACGATCCTTACGGGTTTCCTGGGCTATTGCTTCGTGATCGTGGCTCTATTGCTGGATCTGGGCCAGCCCTGGCGCATCTGGCATGCCATCGTCTACTGGAACCCGCACTCCGTCATGTTCGAGGTGGCCTGGTGCGTGATGCTCTACACCACAGTGCTGGCAGTGGAATTCGCGCCCGTGGTCTTCGAGCGGTTCGGCTTCCATGCGCCTGCCCGGCTCATCCACCGTCTCATCATACCCCTCGTCATCATCGGCGTGATCCTCTCGACCCTGCATCAGTCCTCGCTGGGAACGCTCTACCTGATCGTACCGAGCAAGCTCCATCCGCTCTGGTACTCACCGATGCTTCCCCTGCATTTCTACATCTCCGCCATCGGTGCGGGCATCGGTATGGTGATTCTCGAATCCTACATGAGCAAGCGGGCCTTCCATCGTCATCTGGAGATGGACCTGCTGGAACCCCTCGCCCGAGGCATGGTGGTGGCCCTCGGCATCTACGGGCTCATGCGCATCCAGGCCATTCATCGTGCTCACGCCTTCGGCAGCATTTTGAACTTCAGCTACGAAGGCCAGATGTTCCTCATCGAGTTCACCCTTGGTGTGATCCTGCCTGTGGCCCTCCTGTCCTTCCGCCGCCTCCGCTCCAATCCCAACTGGCTTGTGGCGGGCGCCTTTTTTGCGGTGCTGGGGTTCGTGATGAACCGGCTGAACGTGAGTATCACGGGCATGGAGGCCGCATCGGGCGTGCGTTACATGCCGTCTGCCATGGAAATCATCGTGTCCGTAGGCCTGGTGGCCACAGGCATGGCGGTGTTTGCTTTCGCCGTGCGGAACTTCTCCATCTTCCCAGATGGCCCCCTGTCCAAGCCCCAGGAGCAGAAAGAAGGGGCCTGAGCCATGCGAACCCGCATCGGCATCCGTCTGATCCTCGGCGCTGGTCTAGTCACAGCGACGGTGATCGGCGGCATGGCCTTTGCCATTCTCCGGTTGCAGACCGCACAGCTGTTGGCGGAACGAACCCGCTGCGCGGATCAGCTGAGTGAGACGATCAAGAGTTCCACCCACTTCGACATGCTGGAGAACCGTCGGGATAACCTGCACCGCCAGATCCGTGATGTGGGTGGCCTGCAAAAGGAGGGCATCCACAAGGTCCGTGTCTTCAACAAAGAAGGCCAGATCATGTTCTCCTCCGCCAGCGATGAGATCGGCACTAGGCTCGATCCGAAAGGCGAAGCCTGCTATGCCTGCCATGCCGAGGGGCATCCGCTCGAACGATTGGAGATCCAGGCCAGGGCCCGGATCTTCCGTTCCATAGATGGCACCCGCATCCTGGGTGTCATCAACCCTATCCCGAACGAGCCATCCTGCTCTGCGGCCGACTGTCACGCGCACGACGCGAAGCAAAGCCTGCTGGGTGTGCTGGACGTGAACGTCTCTCTGGCGGATGTGGATGGAGAGATTGCCCACAGCCGGCGGGTGATCGCCACCTCGGCCATCCTGGCCATTCTGGCGGTTAGCGTCATGCTGTGGTGGCTCAACCACATCCTGGTCGAGCGACCCGTAGAGGCCCTGGTCGAGGGGACTCGCCGCGTCAGTGCTGGTGATCTAGGGGCGTCCATCCCTTTCATTGGACATCACGAACTGGGGGAGCTGGCCAAGGCCTTCAACGACATGATCCACCATCTCGCCGATACGCAGCGCCAATTGGCCCAAGCGGACAAGCTGGCTTCCGTGGGGCGCCTGGCCGCTGGTATCGCTCACGAGATCAACAATCCGCTGACCGGCGTATTGAGCTATGCCTCGCTTTTGCGGAAACGCATGGAGCATGATCCACCTGCCTGCGAGGATCTGGACGTGATCGTGCGGGAGACCGTGCGCTGCCGGGGCATCATCCGCGGGATGCTCGATTTTGCACGGCCCACGGCGCCTTCCAAAAAACCCATGGACCTCGACGAAGTGGTCCGCCGGTCCGTGTCCGTGGTGATGACCCAGCTGTCTCTGCATCATGTGGACCTGTCCCTTGATTTGGCCTCGGACCTTCCAACCGTCCAAGCGGATGCGAACCAGATTCAGCAGGTGGTCGTGAACCTCCTCCTGAACGCGGCGGATGCGATCGGAACTGAGGGTGGTAGGATTCGCGCCATAACGAGGCTCGGTCCCTCCTCCTCCATCGAACTCCTGCTGGAGGACAGCGGGCGGGGCATTCCGCCCGAAGACCTACCGCGGATCTTTGAGCCTTTCTTCACCACCAAAGGCAATCACGGCACTGGTCTTGGGCTGGCGGTCAGCTGGGGCATCGTCGAGGCCCATGGCGGAGATCTGGAAGTTCAGAGTGAGCCTGGCCACGGTACCTGTTTCACCCTCCGACTGCCGACCGCTGCTACCTCAGAAGGCGGCTCGCCACCAGCTCTTCCAACCCTTACCTAGGAGGTCACCATGACCGCCATTCTGATCATCTTCATGTTCGTCGCTTTCGTCGGCATCGACTTCCTGGTGCGGACGACCCTGCGCCGAAGGCGGGAACACCGGGAACGCCAGGCTCGCGAAGCCGTGCTCAACACCTCAATCCGTTTGGACTTCACCCATGAGGCCAAGAGCCTGAAGCGGGTGGAGGTGCCTAACCCCAAAGCCCGGATCCTCGCCGTTGACGATGAGGCCGTGGTGCTCGATTCCTTCCGGCGGATCCTCGTGCTGGAGGGTTTCAGTGTGGATACGGTCGAACATGGCCCAGAGGCCCTGGGCCTGGTCCAGCGGCATGACTACGACTTCGTCTTCACGGATCTCAAGATGCCGGACATGGACGGTGTAGAGGTGGTGAAGGCAGTGAAGCACCTGCGTCCGGATGTGGATGTGGTCGTCATCACCGGCTACGGCAGCATCGAGACCGCGGTCCAGACCCTGCAGCAGGGTGCCTGTGAGTATGTGCAGAAGCCCTTCACCGCCGACGAACTTGGCGAATTCGCCAAGAAGCTGCTCATCAAGCGCGAGGCCCGCCTGGATGCAGCCCGGCGGCCCAACGTCCGGGTCGTATCTCCGGAGATGGCTGAAGTGGTGCCCGCCTCTGAGTTCTGTGTTCCGGGTGGAGCCTTCCTGTCCGCAGGTCATGCATGGGTGCGCATCGAGCCGGAAGGACAGGTCCGCATCGGCATCGACGACTTCGTGCGGAAGGCACTGGGTACCGTGAAGGAAGTGGTGCTTCCCCAGCGAGGCAGCAGCGTAAGGTCAGGCGACCCTCTCTTCACCTTGAAGGGTGCAGCAGGCACAGTCCAGGTGGTGGCCCCGCTCTCGGGTCGCATCGAACATGACAACACCCACCTCAAGACGGATCCGGGTGAGCTCATGCATAGCCCCTATGATCGGGGTTGGGTCTGCGTGATGACGCCCAGCGATCTCGCCAAGGAACTCCCCTTATTGAAGATCGGACAGCCCGTCATCGACTGGTACCAGGAGGAGATCATCCGTCTGCGTACTCCCAATGGCCCTCAGGGGGCGGGCACCTTGGACTGGGCGGCCTTCGAGAAACAGTTTCTGGGCACAAACAATCAAGTCCACGCGTAGGCGACTACGGCCTGTGATTCCGGCTTTGGGGGCTGTCAGCCCCCGAAGCCTTCTCCTGCGTGGTAACTGGATCGCACCAGAGGGGCGGATTCTACGCGCTGAAATCCCATCTCCAGTCCCTTTTGTCGGTACCTGTCGAACTCTGTGGGTTCCACAAAGCGGTGCAGGGGAAGATGAAACCCGGAGGGGGGAAGATACTGCCCGATGGTGGCGATATCCACTCGGCTCCGGCGCCAATCGGCCATGAGTTCCAGCACTTGTTCTGGTGTCTCGCCCAGGCCCACCATGATGCCGCTTTTCACCCGCATGGAAGGGGCGTGAACGTCCCGCCAGACCGCAGCACGGTATAGGACCGCCAGACTCTGCCCGTAATCAGCGTCAGGCCTGACCCGCCGGTACAGGTGTGGTACGGTTTCCACGTTGTGGTTGAGTACATCGGGGTGGGCTTCCAGAACCGTGAGCAGGGCCGCCTCACTGCCTCGGAAATCGGGAATGAGCACCTCGACGCCGCAGTGCGGCGACAGAGTGCGGATCCACTGGATAGTCTGCGAGAAATGAGCCGAACCGCCGTCGGCCAGATCATCACGGTTCACCGAGGTGACCACGGCGAACTTCAGTCCCAGGCGCGCGACTGCCTCGGCCACCCGTTGGGGTTCGTCGGGGTCGAGTTCACCAGGCCGGCCCTTGCCCACATTGCAAAAACCACAATGCCGGGTGCAGATATCACCCATGAGCATGAAGGTGGCCGTCCGGTGGATCCCCCAGCACTCATGAAGGTTTGGGCAGCGGGCCTCTTCGCAGACCGTCACGAGCCGCTGTTCCCGGATGAGGCCCTCCACCTCGGCCACCACTTCGGGGGCCGGTACGCGGATCTTCAGCCAATCAGGGCGGGGGCCGGGGAGAACGGGCAGTCGAGTCATGGCCGTTCATTGTGACTCATGAGCCACCGGTTGAAATCTTGTGGTACTGGTTCAGCCGAACCTCAGGAAAAAACGAAGAACCATTAGCCACCGATGAACACAGATAAACACCGATAACTACGTGGAAAAAATAAGTTCATCTTTATCAGTGTTCATCGAAGTTTATCGGTGGTTTGAACAGCCTTTTCGGTTGCGGTGCCAAGGCCCTGACCCGGCTAGAATGGGTCCATGTCTAATGCCCCATTGGAACCCTCGGAATCTGTAACAGAAGTTGCGCCTACTCCGGAGGCTCCTAGGACCTTTGAGCCGCCCAAGGGCTTCGAGACAAAGTTCCGCGGTTTGGCGTTGCACCTTTCCATCTTCGAAGGACCGCTGGATCTCCTGCTGCACCTCATCCACGAGCAGAAGCTGGATCTCCTGAATTTGCCCATGGCCGAGGTCACCCGGCAATACATGGAGTACCTGAAGCTCATGGAGGAGCTGAACCTGGAGATCGCGGCGGAGTTCGTGGGCATGGCGGCCCAGTTGCTGCAGATCAAGTCCCGACTCATGTTGCCCCGCCCGCCCCAGGAGTGCGGCGAGGAGGATCCTCGGGAGGCCCTGGTGCAGCGGCTGCTGGACTACCAGCAGGTGAAGGCCGCAGCCCAGATGCTCTCCGACCGCGAATCCGATTGGCAGAAGATCGCCTTTGCGCCAGGCATTGACCTGGATGACCACAAGCGCGTGGAAGAAGAACCCATCCGCGCCACCCTCTTTGATCTGCTGGGTGCCTACCGGGAAGCTTTGAAGCGCCTGATGCCCCCCCCGCCCGTCGAAGTTCGAACTCAGCCCAAGTCGCTTGAACAGCGGGTGATGGAGGTACTCCGCAGCCTCCAGGATGGCCTCTGGAAGCCCTTCGAGGGGCTGCTCGGCCAAGTGCGCACCCGCGAGGAACTGGTGCTGACCTTCCTGGCCCTCCTGGAACTGGTTCGCACGGGCCGCATCGCCCTGGTCCAGGGCGAGACCTTCGGCGAGATCCGCGTCAAGGCCGCCGAGGCTGCGTGAATGGCACGGCCGAAACCCTCCGGTCGGCTCATCGCATGGCCTATGGATTGGGCCTCGTCCTTTGTTTCGGGACCCCAGGTCTGATCGCGGTGCTGCTGCGATCGGGGATGATTCCTCCCGGAACCCAAGTACCCGAGGGGGTTTTTCAGCAGATTGGCTACCTGTTCACGGGCCTGGTTCTCCTGACGGCCGCCTGGGTGTGGGGGCGCAGCGGAAGGGTCCTTCGCACATTCAAGGCCTTCCCCGAGGCTCAGCGTCGCGCCGTGATCCTGCGGGAAGGGCTCCTCTACGCAGCGGTTCTTGAAACCAGCAGCCTCTGCGGGCTGGTCTACTGGATCCTCGTCGGTGACCACGCGGTGCGCCATGTCTGGGGTTTCATCCTGCTAACGCCCATGCTCTACCTGGCCCTGGTGCCCCGGTACGATCGCTGGGCGAAAGCCTTGGAGAGTTGAGACTTCCAGGTATGCTGTGGAGCCACAACCGCTGAGGAGGGCGCATGCCCAACTCCGAGACTCCCGATCCTAGGAATCCCGAACCTGAGTCAGACGCCACGGTACGTCTGCCAGCGGGGGAGCCGGCGAATCCATACAGCACTCAGCGGCTGGATCTCTCAAAACACCTGGATGCCGACAGCACCCTGAAGCTGCCTTTGGGAAGGTCTGAACCTGGAGCCGACGAGACCCAAATGCTTGTTTTGCCCAGGGTGGATGGGCCTCCGGTCCGGGTGGGGAAAGTGGACCAGCCGGCAGAAGCCACTGGCCAGGCGCTGAAGCAGCCGCCCCGCTCTGGGGCCTCCAAAATAACCTCCCGCTGGATGGTGCCGCTCATCCTCGGGTTGCTGGTGGTGCTGGGTGGGGGAGCCTACCTTGCTTTCTCCAAAAGCACAGCGCCACCACCTGTGCCACCTCCGGTTCTGGCACCTACGACCGAAGCTGTCCCCCCCGCCGCGCGGGCCACCTTTGAGCAGGCCAAGGCCGGAGATGTCCGCTCCATGCACCTGCTTGGCCTCATGTACTACAACGGCCTGAACCTGCCCCGGGACCGGGAGAAGGGCCTCTACTGGTTGCGCAAAGCCGCGGAGAAGGGCAGCGATGCGGCTAGAGCGGAGCTGGGTCAGATCGAGGGCGGGCGCTAGGGTTTGTCCCCCGCCTGGGTGTTCCGCCAGGCCAGAACCTTCCGGGTGGCCGCGGAGCCGATGGTTTGGGCGAGATCTACCTCAGGTGCCTCGCGCACCTTGGTGACGCTGCCGAAGGCCTGGAGCAGCTTTTTCGCAGTGGCGGGACCGATGCCGGGAATCTGGGTCAACTCAGTCTGTAGCGTGCGCTTGGCCCGCAGGGCGCGGTGGTAGGTGATGGCGAAGCGATGGGCCTCATCGCGGATCCGCTGGAGCAACTGCAGCACCGGCGAGGATTTCGGGATCTTCAGCGGTTCACTGGAACCCAGACGGAACACCAGTTCCTCCTTTTTGGCGAGGCTCGCCAGCTCCAGCTGCTCCAGCCCCAGCTCCTTCAGTGCCGCCTCCGCCGCATGCAGTTGGCCCAACCCCCCATCGATCAGCACAAGCTCTGGGAATTCCTTGTTTTCTTCCTTGATGCGCCGGTAACGGCGCATCACAGCCTCCTGCATGTTGGCGAAGTCGTCATTCTGCTCGTTGGTCATTTTGAAGCGGCGATAGCGGGCCTTGTCCGGTACGCCATCACTGAACACCACACAGCTGGCCACCACCTCGCGACCCTGGCCGTGGCTGATGTCGAAGCACTCCAAGCGGCGAGGCAGGTGGCTCAGGCCGAGGAAGGCCTGGAGGCCCTCCAGCACGGCTTCGTTCAGTCGGGCGGGTTCGAATTTGCGTTCCAGGGCCAGCCGCGCATTTTCCTGGGCCATGGTCAGCAAATCCACCTTCTCGCCCTTCTGGGGCACATGGAAGCGGACCTTGGTACCCCGGAGGCCAGTCAGCCAATCCGCGAGGAGAGCGGCATCCTCCGGCTCCACCTCCGCGAGGATGCGGGCGGGTGCAGGATCTGCGCTATGGACGCGCTGGATGACCTGGGCCAGCACGGCGCCATCAAAGACTTCCACATCATCCAGCAGATACTCCTGGCGGCCCACCATTCGTCCTTCGCGCATCATCAGTCGGTGGACACAGGCTTGTCCATCCAACACGGCGCTGCCGTAGATGTCCGTGTCATCCAGGTCCGCGCTGGCGGCCTTCTGGCGGGTGAACCAGGCATCCACCTGTTGCAGGGCGTCCCGGTGCTGGGCGGCCTGCTCGAAGGCGGCGGCCTCGGCGGCCTTCCACATGGCCGTTTCCAGGCGGGCCTTCAACTCGTCGCGCTTGCCCTCCAGGAAGAGCCGCGCCTCCTTGGCCTGCTCTCGGTAGGCCTCCTGGCTCACGGCGGCGATGCAGGGGGCCGTGCAGCGGTGCAGCTGGTACTTCATGCAGGCGCGGCCGCGCTTGCCGTCGATGTCGATGTCGCAGTCCCGGATCTGGAAGAAGCGATAGACCAGCTCGGCCGTGCGATAGGCGGTACTGGCCGGGAAGAAGGGCCCGAAATAGAGGCTGCCGTCCTTGCGGACTTTGCGGGTGACGAAGACCTTGGGAAAGGCCTCCTTCCAGGTGAGCTTGACGTAGGGGTAGCTCTTGTCATCGCGCAGCAGGATGTTGAAGGGCGGGAAGTGCTCCTTGATGAGGTTGTTTTCCAGCACCAGGGCTTCCAGCTCCGTTTCGCAAACGATGAGCTCGATGTCCCAGATCCGCGCCACCAGCCGCCGCGTCTTGGCATCCAGCCGCTTCTGCTGGAAGTATGATTTCACGCGGTTCCGCAGCACCTTGGCCTTGCCCACGTAGAGCAGGTTGCCGCCTTCGTCGCGGTACAGATAGCAGCCTGGGCGCAACGGCAGATCCCCCAGCTTGCGCTTCAGGAAAGGGGACTTTTCGAGATTGGTTCGGACGGTCGCCACGGGAGTAGTTTAGCCGTCAGCTATCATTCGTCCGATGCCGTTGACTATTCCAAGTGAGACAATGGGGTCATGTTGAATCTGGAATTCTTCCCCGTGGGACCCCTGGGCTGCAACTGCTCCCTGCTGTGGGACCCTGACACGGGCCGGGGCGTGGTCGTGGATCCCGGCGGAGAGGGTGCGAAGATCCGCCGGCGGGTGGAGACTCTTGGCTTCAAGGTCACAACCCTGCTCCATACGCATGCCCACTTCGATCATGTGGGTGCCACCCGCGAATTGCAGGATCTCTGGCAGTGTCCGGCCCATCTGCATGGAGACGATACCTTCCTCATCGAGGCGTTGCCCCAGCAGACGGGGATGTTCGGGATGCCAGCCATTCCCCAGCCTGAGATGTCAGACCTGCAGGCAGGCGACCGCCATTTGGACCTCTCGACCCTCCACACGCCGGGGCATACGCCGGGCTCCTGTTGTTTCCACGGTGAGTTCGCCAAGGGCAAGTTACTGCTGTCGGGAGATACGCTCTTCTGCGGTGGCGTGGGCCGTACCGACCTCTGGGGAGGCAGCTGGGACCTGCTGGAGCAGAGCATCCGGCGGGAATTATATGTGCTGGACGGCGCCACCCTGGTCATCCCGGGGCATGGACCGGCTACCAACCTCGGCGTAGAAGCGGCGACTAATCCTTTCGTCCGGGCGTAGACTGAAGCGTTCCCTCCCCGGAGATCCCCAATGGACACCCTCATCGCCTCCTTCGGACTGCTTGGTCCCCTCGTGCTCTTCGCGGTGATCTGGGCCCTCAGCTGCCTGAAGGTCATCAACGAGTACGAGCGGGCGGTGGTGTTCACCCTCGGCAAGGTGAGCGATACCCCCAAGGGGCCCGGCCTGGTCTTCATCTGGCGCCCCTTCCAGAAGGCAGTGATCGTGTCGCTTCGGACCACAGTTTTGGAGGTACCGAGCCAGGACATCATCACCCGCGACAACGTGAGCCTGAAGGTCAGCGCCGTGGTCTACTCCAAGGTGCTGGATCCAAAGCAGGCCATCGTCGGCGTGGAAAACTACTACTACGCCACCAGCCAGATCGCCCAGACGACCTTGCGTTCCATCCTTGGTGAGGTGAGCCTGGACGAGCTGCTGGCGGACCGGGAGAAGCTCAGTGTGCGGCTGCGGGAGATCATCGACCGCTCCACCGAACCCTGGGGCGTGCAGGTGAACAGCGTCGAGCTCAAGAGCGTGGACCTGCCCGAGCAGATCCAGCGGGCCATGGGCAAGCAGGCTGAGGCCGAGCGGGAGAAGCGGGCCAAGGTCATCGCGGCCGAAGGCGAACTGATGGCCTCGACACAGCTATTGGAAGCCGCCAACAAGATCAGCCAGAACCCCACGGCCATCCAGATGCGCTACCTGCAGACCCTCACGGAGATTGCGGTGGAGAAGAACAGCACCATCGTCTTCCCGCTGCCCATGGAACTCATGAAGGCCTTCGAGCAGTTCACGAAGAAGTAGAGGGTGTAGGCTTCCAGCCGCGCCATGCCACGGCCTCCGCCCTTGCCAGGGTGGAAGCCATGGCATCCCCAGGGCCATAGGCTTCGGTATCCATGGCGTCGGCCAGTCGTCGCAGGGTCTCCTTTCGCTCGGGACGGAGGGCGGCCAGCCGCAGCAGCCAGGTGCGGGCGGTATCACCGGGTCTCACCGGCACAGCCCTACGAGTGCGAGCAATCAAGGGACGCAGGGCGCGGATCCGACCCGGACCTTCCGGCGTGGGTCGCCAATGGTTGCGGCTGCGCCAGAGCACCCAGGCGAGCATGGCCAGGCCCAGAGTCCACGCAGGGGCTTTCGGCGGGGCCTTCCAGCGCCATTCCCAACCCTGGACCTGCTCCTGGATCCAGGAGAATCCGGTCTGCTGATCCTGGTCCGAGAACCGCACCACGTAACGGTCCCACCGGTACCGCACCGCATCCAACCACCGCTCGTAGGCTCGAAGTCCACGGCTGTCTGACGCTATGTTCGCGAAGCTTTGAGGTGTGGGATCGGCGGTCCACCACCGGCCCTCATGCCAGTACTCCACCCAACTGTGGGCCTCGTTCTGGCTCACCCGGAAGTAGCCGCCCTCGGGGATCCACGGCCCCAACCGATAGCCGTTGACCACTCGGGCTGGAACGCCTCGGGCCCGCAGCATCAGGGCCATGGACGAGGCGAAATACTCGCAGTGGCCCGCCTTGGTTCGCTCAAGGAAATCCTCGAGCGGATTGGGAGACTGGCCGGAGGGATTGTCGAGGGTGTAGCCGAACCCACGCAGGGCCGTCTCCAGGACCAGGGCGAGCTGGGGGGTGGGGAGGATGCTTGGGGCAAGTCGGAAGCTGGCCCGACGGGCGGCCTCGTGTGCCGGCTCCAGCCGCGTCAGCAGGTCCAGGCGGCGGGGTGTGAGGCGGGCCTCGCTGGGCTCTGGCTGCCGCGGGTTCCAGGTGATGGTCAGGGGCACCGGGCGAGCCCGCAGGAACCGCCACCGGCGGCTGGCCCCCGCCCCCGGTACGATCACGGGATCAGATGGTTCCATTCGGACCAGCCCCGCCGGCAGGGCGAGGATGCCTTGGGGACTGAGGGTGTAGAGGAACTCCGCCACCCGGGCATCGGTGTTCCGGCCTGATACGAAATCGATGGGCGGAGTGAGATCAGCAGGCTCCCACCGCAGGCCGTGGACGGCTTCCAATGTGATCCCTCGCAGCAGCTCAAGTCCCCGGCTCCATTGGGGATTCGTGGCCGGATTGATGCCAGCGGGCGGTGCGATCCTCACGGCGACTTCCGGATTGGGCTCGATGGGACCTCTGCCTGAAAGATCGAGCCGGTCGCCCAGCCCAGCCTGTCCAAAGGCTCGAGCGCCGGGGAAGATGCCTGGACGCAGGCCCAGGCTCAGGCGGGGCATGAGGATGAAGAACCCCACGCCGAACACCAGGGCGGCACCCACCCACCCCGGTACCTGGGCATAGGGAGGTCGGGAGAGCGCTCCCCGGCGGAGGGCGGCGGAGGGTTCCCAGCTCTGTTGGAGCAGGGCGAGGGTGGCCGCGCAGGACCAGGCCAAGGTCCAGACCAGGAAAGTGAGGTCGGTCGTTCCTATGGCTGTGGTCAGGTAGAGTAGGAACCCGATCAGCAACAGCTGACGCCGCTGCGACAGGTCCCTTGAAAGGACCAGGCGGGCACCGGCCAGCACGAACAGGGTATGGATGGCCACAGTGAAGAGACCGCGACCCCGGGTCAAATCCCCCAGGAAGAAGAGCAGGGCCCCGATCTCCAGCCAGCGATGGTAGCGGCTGAGGTCCCAGCGCATTGCCTCCACCAGGGCCGCCGCCGCCAGCGGCATGGCCATGATCACCAGTTCGCTAGGCTCGTAAATGCCCGCCGACACAGTGGCGCCCAACGCCATCCACAGGGGCAGGTGATCGGACCAGCGGCCCCACCTCACGGCCACACCCAGCTCCCCAACACGGCGGCCCGCGAAGCTCCGGTGACCTCGGGCAGGTTTCCCGGGATCCCCAGGGCGCTGGCGGCGCCCAGCAGGGCCCAGCTCACGGCTTCCCGCGCACCGGACGGGAAGGCGGCGTCCTCCTCCAGCTTTAAAGGAAGCCGGGTGGCCAGTTCCGCGCGCACGCGCCGATGGTGGGCACCGCCGCCGCTGACCAGGCCCCGCATCCCCGCGGGCCAAGGTGCGCTGCGCGCTGCCTCCAGTGATACAGAGGCGGCGGTGAAGGCGGCGAGGGTGGCCAGCCGATCCACCAGGGAGAGGGCTTCGAGGAGGGCGGCCTCCTCTGCCAGCCAGGCTTCACCAAAGACCTCGCGCCCAGTTGACTTCGGCGGCACCGCCTTGAAGTAGGGGTGGCCAAGCCAACGCTCCAAGATCGGTTCTGCCACGGCGCCGCTGGCCGCAGCGCCTTCGGGATCAAAGGGAAGGCCGAGCCACCGCTTTGCCGCCAGGTCCAGCAGGGACATGCCGGGGCCCGTGTCCCAGGCCCTGGTCTTCTCGCCGTCCCAGACGGCCAGATTCGCGATGCCGCCGAGGTTCAGGGCCAGCCAAGGGCTGGCTCCGTGCAGCCAGCGTTCCGGCAAAGGTACGAGCGGGGCGCCCTGGCCACCCAAGGCGAGATCGCGGCGCCGGAGATCCCACACCACGGGGCACCCCAGGGCTTCGACCAGCACATAGGGGTCCGCCAGCTGGAGGCTCGCGCCCTGGGAGGGGCGGTGCTGAATTGTCTGTCCGTGCAGGGAAGCGAGATCCGGGACGAGGGCCAGTCCTTCGCACAGGGTCTTGGCCGCCCGGGCGTGGTGGTCCCCCAGGCGCCGCTGAAGGATGCACAGTTCATCCGGAAGCAGGCGATTCGAGGCGGCAGCCAACACCTGGTCACGGAGCTGGGCTGGGTACTCTGCAGAGTGGTGCCTTAGGAGGCCACGGAACGGCTTTCCGTCCTGGAAGGCGCCCGGGTCCACCTCAATGGCGACGACATCCACACCATCCGCACTGGTGCCCGACATCAGGCCCAGCACACGCCAGGGCCGGTCCACTGGGATCAGGATGCGAGGCTGCATGCTGCTGATGATGCCAGCAAGTAACGCCGACCGCCGGTTCCGGATACTCTTGGATCGTCCCGGGGGTTCCCATGACTGTGTTCATCATCCTTCTCATCATCGGCGCAGTGCTCTATCTTGTGCTCCGCGGCAAGCGGGACCGGCCCGAGCAGCTGGGGGCCGCCCATCGCGGTCTCCCCACCGGGGCGCTGGAACCCCACACCTTCCCCTGTCCCTATCCCAAATGCCCCACCTGCGGTGCCTCAGGCGACAAGATGAAGCAGGAGTGGGATGGCCTGCGCTCGGTGAAGTGGTCCTGCGGCTACTGCAGTGCCGTGGCTGGGGTCCAGGCGCTCAAGGATGAGGAGCTCCCCCCCTCGGCCCGGCGGCAGCTGGGTCTGGATGCGCCGATGCAGGGCTCCGTTCCCATGCAGCAGGGCGGCTACGGCCAACCCGGGGGCGGCATGGGTGGCCTGCTCACGGGCATGATGATCGGCAACATGATGGGCGGTGAACATCACCACCATGATGGCTCAAATAATGGCGATGGCTGGACCGGAGACTCGTCGGACAGCTCTTCCAGCGACTGGGGCGAATCCAGTTCCAACTCCAGCGATTGGGGCGATTCCGGTGGCGATTCAGGCGGTGGGGATTCGGGCGGGGACTGGTAGAACGGAGCCCTGATCGGGTGGAGATGGGGCCGCTCCCCTTGCGGCCCTACAGCACTTTCGGCACCACGAAATACCCCCGGTCCTGAGCCGGGGCGTTGGCGAGGGCCTGCTCCTGGGTGAAGGTGTCCCTCGGCTCATCCTCGCGGCGGGGCAGGGGCCGCCCCCGGCCGGCGAGCATGGGCTCAACCTGGTCCAGGGGCAGTTCGTCGAGACTGGCCGCATGGGTGAGCATGCGAGCCATGGCCTCCCGCATGGGCTCGACCTCCTCCTCCCGCAGGCTCAGATGGGCCAGGGCGGCGCACCTCAGGACATCCTCTCGGGTCACTTCCACTTCAGACTCCCAGTTTCAGGTCGGCATCGGCGTTTTGCATCCATGGATCGGCGTCCGGTTCCAGGAGCGCTCCGGCGGCGGCGATCATGGCCCCATTGTCCGTGCAGAGACGCGGTTCGGGGATGGCCAGGGTCAGGCCGATCCGGGCAGCCAAGATCGCAGCCTCGGAACGAAGGCGCGAATTGCAGGCCACGCCGCCGCTGATCACCAGGCTGTGGGCACCGCAAGCTTGCGCCCACTCGGGAATGGGTTTCAGCAGCCAAGCGGAGATCGCCTCCTGAAGGCCGCGGCAGAGGCCCTGAACGTCGGGATCCGCTGCGCCCGCCTTCGCCAGGTGCGGAAGCCGCTCCACCCGCAATTTCACACCCGTCTTCAAACCGGAGAAACTCCAGGAGGCCTTGCCGTCGCGGAATTTCGGCGGTGTGAATGGGTCGGCGGCCTTGAGTGCGGACTGGGCGCAGGCATCCACCAGGGGCCCGCCGGGATACCCCAGATTCAGCATGCGGGCCGCCTTGTCGAAGGCCTCGCCCGCCGCGTCGTCCCGGGTCTTCTGGAGCAGGTGGAGCGAGGTCCAGCCCTTTGCCAGATACAGGTGCGTATGGCCTCCGGAAACCAGCAGCACCAGGGCGGGAAAGGGCAGCTCCGGCGCGGCGAACCGGGCAGCGTTGAGATGGCCCAGCAGGTGATGGACACCCACCCATTCGATGCCGTGGTACCAGGCCAGGGCCTTGCTAGCGCTGAAGGTGGCCAGCAGGCTGCCCACCAGCCCAGGTCCCCGGGTGACCGCAATGCGATCCAGATCCGTCAACCCAATGCCTGCTTCCGCCAAGGCGCCGCCGATCACGGCCCGCACCTGCAACAGGTGCTCCCGCGCCGCCAATTCCGGCACCACGCCGCCGAAGGGACCGTGGATGGCATCCTGGCTTTCCCGCACCAGGGAGCGCAGCAAGGGGCCGGTGGCCGTCTCCTCCACCACGGCGGCGGAGCAGTCGTCGCAGGAGGATTCCAGGCCCAGGACTATCATCTGCCAAGTGTATCCTGGCCACCGATGACCCTCGTTCCGATACACGTCCAGCTGAACCGACCCCTGCCGCCCCTGACCTACCTGGCGCCGGAAGGCTTGCCTGCGGGTGTGCGGGTGCGGGTGAAGCTGCGCACCAGTCTGACGGTGGGCCTCGCCATGGGGCCCGATCCAGCCCCACCTGCGGCGAAGTTGCGGCCCATCGAGGCTGTGCTCGACCCCTTCCCACTGCTGCCGCTGAAGCTGCGGGAGCTGCAGTCCTTCGCCGCCCGCTACTACGGTTGTCTTGAGGCCCACCTGCTGCCCCTGAGCCTGCCCCAGGCCATGCTGCCCAATTGGGAGGCGGATGAGGATGGGCAGCGCCTGTCCTTCCACCGGGAGCGCGGCGCGTGGGATGTGCTGGCGGAGCTGGGCGAGGCCTGGCAGCGCGATCCCTCCATCTTGCCGACTTTGCTGCACCGATCCGTGCTGCGTGGCGCCGGGTTCACGGAGGTGCGTCTCACGGGTGCTCCCCACCCGCCGAGGGTGACTCCGACCCAGGCCAAGGTGCTGTTGATCCTGGAGGACGCTGGTGGTGCGCTGATGGAGCCGGAGCTGCTGGAGGCCGCAGGCGTCGGGGCTTCGGTGCTGGGCACTCTGGAAAAGCGGGGGCTCGTCGAGCGCATGAAGCGCGTGGATCTGCTGGGTCAGCGCCGCGAAGCAGGGGTCGACCGGACGGTGGTCCTGAACCATGAGCAGCTGATGGCCCTGGAGGCGGTAAAGCTCGGAAACTTCGGGGTCCATCTGCTCCATGGTGTCACCGGGTCCGGCAAGACGGAGGTGTATCTCGCCCTGGCGGAGCAGGTGCTGGCTGCGGGTCGGCGGGTGTTGTGGCTCGTCCCCGAGATTGGCCTCACAGCCCGGTTGCTGGACCGCCTGGAAGCGCGTTTCCCCGGCCGCATCGCGGTGGGCCACGCGGGCCTCAACGTTGGAGAGAAGCACGGCGATGTGGTGCGCCTCCTCTTCAACGGTGCCGATCTCTTCGTGGGTGTGCGGAATGCGGTGCTGACACCCCTGCGGGACATCGGGCTCATCGTCGTGGACGAGGAACACGAGGGCTCCTACAAGTCCGAGGAACACCCGCGCATCCACGCCCGGGACCTGGCCATCAAGCGGGCCCAGCTCGAGGGTTGCCCCATCCTGCTGGGCAGCGCCACGCCCAGCCTGGAAAGCTGGCGGGGGGCGCAGAGCGGCCGCTACCAGCTGCTGCGGTTGCGGGAGCGCCATTCGGGCATCTCCCTGCCCAAGGTGGAGATCGTGGATCTGCGGGAGGCCTACCGGCAGCTGCGGCGCAAGGTGATCCTTGCGCCCGCCCTGATGCAGGCCCTCACCGAGACCTTGGCCAGGGGTGAGCAGGCCCTGCTGCTGTTGAACCGCCGGGGCTACGAGAACTTCTGGATGTGCCGGGCCTGCGGAAGGACGCTGGGCTGCCCGCACTGCGCCATCTCGCTCACCTACCATCGCGGTGACTTCCGGTTGCGCTGCCACCTCTGCGGCCACGAAACCGTGCCGCCCGAGGCCTGCCCGGATTGCGGCGCCGATCACCTGCGCGGAGTGGGCGAGGGCACCGAACAGGTGGAGGAGCATCTGAACCAGCTCTTTCCCGCCGCCCGGATTTTGCGCCTGGACCGGGATACCACCCGGCGTCGCGGCTCCTTCGAGGCGGGTCTTCTGGCCGCTGAGGCTGGCCAGGTGGACATCCTCGTGGGCACGCAGATGCTGGCCAAGGGCCACAACCTCCCGGGACTCACCCTGGTGGGCGTGCTCAATGCGGACCAGGGGCTGAAGGTGGCGGATTTCAGGGCCTCCGAGCGCACCTTCCAACTGTTGACCCAGGTTGCAGGTCGGGCGGGCCGCGCCGACCTGCCTGGCCGGGTGATCCTCCAGACCTATTCCCCGGAGCACCCGGCCATCACCTTCGCCCTGGCCCAGGATTTTGAGGGCTTCGCCGCCGCCGAGTTGCCCTTCCGCGAAGGTCTGGGCTATCCGCCCTTCACGGCGCTCACCCTCTACCGCGCCGAGGCCGACACGGCCCAGGAATCCCGCAGGGCGCTGGATGGTTTTCGACAGCGATTGTCCGTTCCCGGCCTGAAGGTGCTTGGGCCCTTGGAGGCGCCGGTTCCGCGGGTCCGCGATCAGTGGCGCATGCACCTGCTCCTGAAAGGTAGCCGTGGTGCCCTCGGCGAAGTGCTCGTCCGGCATCCCCTGGATCCTGCTGGCCTCATCAGCCTGGACCGGGATCCGATTCAGTTTGGTTGATGTATAAAAAATATACATTCGATTGATCTTGAACCATTCAAACGACGATAGAATATGCATAAGATATATAAAATTAAATAATTAGAATTATCGTTAGCGGGTTGATCTTTCCCTCCGATCCTTATCTTCCAGTCACGAGGCTTTCATGGCACCCACCCGATCTTTCAAGCCAGATCAGTCCGGGTACTCACTCATTGAGTTGCTCGTGGTGCTGGCGATTGTCGCAGTCCTGGTCATTGCAGGTGTGTCGACTCTCGGGAATCGCGGCGGGAACTCAGTGAGGGTCGTCCTGGATGAGCTTGAGGGCGCCATCATGGATGCCCACAAGTACGCCGCCACTTCGGGTCGAGATGTGGCCATCGTTACCTGGGGCTCCTGGAATTCCACGGTGACAGCCCCCACCATGTACATGGCCCGGGGTGTTACCTCAATAACTTCGGCGGACCCCGCTCTGAATACTTTCTCCTTAGCCATCCAAGATGTGGTGATACATCCCCCCGCCACCCCCACGGATGCGCAGAAGTCCGTTGCGGTAATCTTCGCGCCTTCCCGAAGTCGGGAGTACATGAACGCGGGTGTAGTTGTCAATGGCTCCAATTGGTGGACCAATGCCATGCATGTAAATGGCAATGGGAGAACGAATGATGACATCACTGCCGTGGCTCCCTTCAGTTCGGATGCGAGTTTTCAGGCCGCCAATGCCAGTGCCAACAATCTCTTCCAGGGAGGGCTGAACCAGGTCACTATCAGCGGTTCAAACAAGCGGTTCAACAACAGCTTCATCATCCAGGTGGTTGGCACATCCAGCGGTATGGCAGTACCCGGTGGAGCCATGGGGCTCATCGTGGTCCTGAACAATGGAGCGACCGTCTACAAGTTCTACAATTCCGGTGTCTCCAACGGAGATGGGAAGTGGAGGAGAATTTGATGCGATACCGCCGAAGGGAACCTCCAACCCAGACCCAGCGCGGGTTCAGTCTGGTCGAAATGCTCATGACCGCCTTCATTCTTGCGGTGGGGGTTATGGGTCTGACGCTGCTTCAGGTGATGTCTTTGAAGGGGGCGAGGGGAGGCAAGAGCCTCGCCACGGGGATCCAGGTTGGCGAAGCGGTCATGGACCAGATCGAGATGGAGGGCCGCCTTTCCTGGTTGAACATCACAAATGGTCAGTACACGGTGGCAGGGGCACTGAACAGCCTCAAATTCGTCGATCAGCCGGCACTGACCGTACCTTTGACCTTCAACATCAAGGGGACGGTGCCCGACCCGGCCTCGACGGATCCAGCCATTAGCAATCCCTTCTTCACCGTGAGGGTAGCTCAGGCTGATGTATCGCCGTTGACCGCGCCGACCGGGAAGATCACCGATTTCACCGTCACAGTGACTTTCTCGGATACGGTCAACCCCTCCACCCACTTGCCCATCAATCGGACCGTCACGCTCACCAGGAGGGTCCTCCATGGCTAATTGTGGCCGACGCTCTCTCTCAGGGTTTTCCCTGGTCGAACTGCTGGTGGCGGTTCTCTTCATAGGCATCCTGATGGCCGGGATGGCCAATGTCTTCAAGTCCAGCGTCACAACTCTATCGACGTCAAGCGAAGGGATCTCCAGCGCACGCCGGAATCGCATGTCCATCGACTTGCTCTACGACGACATCAACTCCGCCGGCATGTATTTGAGTGATCTGTCCAATCCGCCTGCACTTGGCACGAACAATCCGCCCTTTTACATCATTCCAAATGTGGCCATTACCGGGGCGGCTGCCGACGACCCTGCTTCAGCGGACCAGCTCTATTTCTACTTGGACGACCCCTTGCCCTTCCAGGGCTCCCTTGCCGGTAGCGGATCAGGAGTTAATGCCGCCCGCAGTGCGAGCCAATTGGTCCTTGCTGGCGCAGCCCCGACGGTTGCCGATAGCACCTTCCGCATCGAGTGTCAGAGCAGTTCCTACGCCAACTTGGTCCAGACAAACTACTCCGTGGTGTTCATGGATGCTTTCGAGATATTTTATGTCCAGGGCACCCCCACGGTCACAGGAACGCAGGTGACCATTCAGCTTGGATCCAGCCCTAATGCTGCTGTGACCGGGGTAGGAGCCTCGGGTTCACCGCCCAAGGCCCAGCACATCATTGGCAGCAACGTGATGTTCTTCCAGCCCGCCCAGATCATCCGCTACAGCGTCAAGATGAAACTTTTTGATCCCCAGAAAGCCACGGGCATCCCCTGTCTGGTTCGGGAGCAGCAAACCTACAATGCAGCAGGCTGGGACACAGCAGCCCCGACGACGGAATCCATTGTCGCCGAAAATGTCTCGGGGTTTAAAGCTTACCTGAGCGTCAACACAGGTCAGTCCTGGGCGGGGTACGGAAAAACCTACACTGGATTCACCAATGGGTGGACCAACGGAGTCCTTAACGAGCTGAATACCCAGCTTTCGACCGCAGGCCGACAGGATTTCCAGACAACCTCGGGGAATAACAACTGGATTCGGTCAATCCCGACCCTGGTGCGGATGGACATCACCACCCGCACAGCGGTGAAGCGTGCCGAGTATTCCGCCACACCTCTCACGACCACTGCCTACAAGGACTTCACCCAGAGCCTTGTAATCGTCCCCAGGCACTTCGGCCTGACGATGAATTGATGGGAGTCGCCATGTACACCCCTTCTGTTAGATCTCTGCGCGACCCCCAGGCTGGGGGCATCACCATCATCGTGACCCTCATGCTGCTGGTGTTGCTGACCGTCGCAGCCATGGGCATGTCGAAGAACGCGCTTCGCGAACTTGCGATCTCCGGCACCAGCCGCCAGGGTTCCATGGCCCGCAATGTCGCCGATTCCGGCGTCGAATGGGCCGTGTACTGGCTCACGGATACCAATTCGGGCAGCGCCTCGGGCACCGCCCTGGCCCTTAGGAACCTGAAGTCCACCCTGGCCAAGGACGATACTCTGGCGGGTCGCCCCTACGATCCCACCGCCAGCACCTTTAGCACCACCCAGGGGCTCTACAACACCTCGGTGTTTCCAACCCCTCCCGCAGACCTGGTCATCGGCAGCCTCAGTGGCACCACGCAGGGATTCACCGTGGGGCTGACCCGAATGGGCAAGCTTCCCATCGCCAACATGAGTCAGGGCACGGGTCAGGCCTCCTTCACGCCGGCCCAGGGCAGTGAATCCAAGCAGGCCCCCGACCTCTGGGCCCTCCGTTCGGACAGCCAGATCACCGTGGGATCCGGGCTTCTGGCCAGCAGATTCTTTCACTCCAAGGAAGCTTGGATCTCGACCCCCGTCGGTAACTAGACCAGGAGTGCTGCCATGACCTTCCGCACCCGACTCCTCACCCGCCTGTTCCATGGCCTCATGGCGCTCTGGCTTCTTGCCCTGCCACTCAGGGCCCAGCTTGATCCAAGACTGCAGGTCACCAGCACAGACTTCCTGGACCTTTACCAGCAGTCTTCCGTTGCCAAAGTGAAGCCCGAGATGATGACCCTCTTTGATTTCTCGGGGTCCATGATCGCCCTGATGTTCCACCCCGCCTACCGGAACATCGACATCGCCGACACCTACTTCCCCGGCGACACCATCAGCTTTCAGCTGAACGCCGGCCAAGCTGCCAGCCAGGTCTACAAGATCCGGGCCACCACCCTCATGGACCCCCAGGTCTATACGGAAATGACAGTCACTGTCGGAGCCTCCGGCACACCGGTCGTGAATAGTGGTGCGAACATGACGGACAGTCATGGGAGCGGTTCCAGTAGGCGGGCCCTCTGGACCAGCATTTCCAACATGACAATCACTCCCTCGGGCTCAATCTCGAACGGGACGACCTATACGTTCTCAGCCAAAGTCACCTTGGCTTGCAACACCTCAACGAGCAGTTCGACACCATCCAAACCATTGTCTGACTATGTGGCTAAATCAGGTTCCTTGCCCCTGAATGGCGGGATCAATTGGACCGTGTCCGGCTACCCTGGTTCCGCCTCCGGCACCACCACCGCTACGGTATCAGGTACCTCTGCCACTTCTTGGACTTCTCCAGCGCAGACCTTCCAATGGATTGCGGTCACCGGGACCGCGACTCCTTCTTCAGTTTCCGCGTCGTTCTCGACCTTCAATGCCACCTGCACCCAATTGGTCAAACCCAATGGGACCGTAGTCACCGCCGGCGATGCAGCTTCTGCCAACAATACCCTATCCGACGGCACTATCCTGTACGGCGGGTCTGCCGGTGCTTCGGATGTGCGCAACTGGGTGCGCGCCGCCAGTCATGCCCGCTTCACCTACAACGATGGCGGGGTGACACGCACGGTGGATGTACCGCTCCCCTGGAAGGTCCTGGATCTGACTTCCAATGGGAGTCCGCTGAGTTCCGCCACCGTGTCCGATGCGGTCCAAACCATCACCAATCCGGATGGCACCACCACCTCCTGGGGGAGTGGGCAGAACATCGAAGTGGACCAGGCCTACAAGGTGACGGGCGGGTCCGTGATCCTGAGCGGCCCGAGTTCCACCCAGACCAGCACGACCCTCAACCATGTGGGCTACCACATTCCCTACCTGACCTTTTTGTTCACGGGGAAGTACGCAGACGGTCCCTACTACGGGAAATACATCGTCTATGACGCTGCAGACGCAAGCCTTGGGGGTGGGCAGGGCAACGCCAGCTGGGGGCAAGGATTCGGAGCTGGCATTCCCAGCGGCACCACGCTGACGGTGCCCTCCTATGGAGAGGCCTTGAACACTGCCACCCGTCCCTATCTGGGGGATATCACCATCGATGCCTCGACCTATGTGGTGCCTGCCCGGACCCGGGTGCAGGCCGTGAAGGAGGCCGCGATTTCATCCTGGGTCAAGTATCAGAACGATGTCCTTTGGGCTTTCCGGTACATCGGATCGGGTGGCACCAACTCCATGACCAACGATTCCACCACCACCATGAACAACACCACCACGCCGAACGCCTCGGCCGCAGCCTATGGGACAGATACGGGCTGGACGCTGCTGAATGGCAACTCTCTGGCCGGCATGCAACGGATCTCTTACATTCTGGAACAGACTGACACGCCTTTGACCTATGCCGTATCCAGATCCTTGGCCCAGTTCACGGATCCCAATAATGTCTTCAACAGCGTGGAGACAGGTGCTCAAAAGGCCTCGCAATGCATGAGTCATTTCCTGATCGTTTTCACCGATGGTGCCGACAATGTGGGCACCCTGACCAATACATCTCCGTACCTTGATCCGACTACCCTGCAGGGCAATGCCTGGACTGGCAATCAGGGAATCATATCCAATCCTGGAAGGGTCGACCAGGGCGCGGGCGGAACCAACTACTGGAACCTGTACACCTTCGCAGCCATCGGCGCCCATCTCAGCGATAGCTCCATCGTGGATCCCGCTACGGGGGTCAGTCACTACATGCCTGCACCCAGCAGCTATCCCACTAGTTCTAGCCTGCGTGACGCCTTCCTCCCCTATTCCATTCTCCAGAGGGGCGCGCCATCCTCTGCGGACCATGTGACCTTCGACAAGCCCCACCGGATCACAACCATGACCGTGGGCGTCAGTCTGGGCGGCACCTACCTGGATCCAAATGCACCCAAGTACCGGCTCTTTGCCGCCGCCGCCATCGGTGATCCCACCGCCACGTCCTGGAATTTGAACAACCTCTTGCCTTTCGATTCCATCCCCGACCCCAACGATTCCAGTCGCCTGGTGCGCAAACCCGGAACTACCAACTTCTTTGATGGCGCCAATCCGACCGCTCTGCGCAAGAGCCTGGATGTGGCCATTCAGCAGATCCTGCTTCCCTCCAACATCAATTCCACGACCAATCCGAATCTGCCCTTCATCGGGGCTGCACTTGGGAACGAGGTCTACCTGGGCAAGTTCAAACCACCCGCGAACGGCGGCGTTCTCTGGCCCGGGGACCTCATGATGTTCGGTTCCCGTCAGGTCAGTGGCCAGACCCTGCTGGTGGACAAGACCAACAACCTGGCAACCTTGGTGGATGCCAGCACGGCAATCTGGACCACTTCGAGTGTGCTAAGTGCCCGGAACTGGGCGCAGAGAAATCTCTACACGCGAATTCCAGGGAACAGTTCCAACCCGGAATATGGATTGAGCCCGTTTTCTGACATTGGCACCGCCTACTCCGATAACACCACTGGACTGAAAAAATTCGTTGCCACCAGCTACAGCACGGACGTGACCCGGCAGCGGGTGATCCAGTTCGCGGCCGGTGGCGATACCACGGGGGCAATGGATACCTCGTTGAACCCCAATGGGCGTCCCGTGGCAAACCGCTCCACCATCATGGGTGATATCATCAATTCCAGCCCTGGGGTACTTGAATACAATTTCGCCGATGTGCAGGCGACCGGCAACCTCACCACCACATTGAATTCGGCGATCTCCTCCACTTCTGGCGTCGTGAACCGGTTCCGGCTCCTATTGGTGGGGACCAATCAAGGCTGGCTGCACGCTTTTGGCGAGGTCAGCAACCTCACCCAGGTACCGGATCCAGCCAATGCGAGCCAACAGGTGACCAAGGTCAGTGCCGCCGTGGACGAATTGTGGGCCTTCATGCCTACGGATTTCCTGGCCAAATTGGACTACATCACCCAGGCCGGCAACTCCCATCAATTCATGGTGGATGGCACACCCTCCATCTATTTCCTGGACCTCCCGCCCTCCTCGGGTGGATCCGGAAATGGTGTTCTGGACATCGGAAGCAGCCCGGCTACGACTCAAGAACGGGCCATCGCCATCATCGGCTTGCGCAAGGGGGGACGAAGCTACTATGCCCTTGATATCCATGATCCATTCCATCCTGCGCTGAAATGGGCCCTGGTGCCGGATGAGGCGAGCAATTTCCCAGCTTCCCGCATCGCTTCCGGATGCACTGCCCCTCTTTCAACCGTGAGATCCATCTTGGCGAATTGGGGTTTCTCCTCCTGCACGCCTGGTCTGGGACGCATTATGTTCAACGGCGTACTTCGGGATGCGGTCTTCCTTGGAGGAGGATTCAGCCGTCCTGAAATCGAAGTGAATTTCCCTGATTCCATAACGGGGAATCCAACTCCCTTGGGGCGCTCCGTCATAGCTTTGGACGTCTACACCGGAGAAGTATTGGCTGCCGTGGACATGACTGGTACTGCGGGTCCCATTACAGCAGGCCTTGTGCCCTTCGAGTTCTTCCTGAACTCAGGCATGGCCCAGCGCTCCTATTTCCTGGATTACAACGGGGGCCTCTGGTCCTGGGGCCTCCAGGCCGTCGCATCCGCGGGTGCTTACTCGAATTACCGCACCGATAGTTCAGATGTATCCAGCTGGTCGGTCCGCAAGGTGGCCCAGGATGGGTCCGGGAAAAACGCGCTCTACAGCACTTTGCCCGCGCCCTTCCGCGTGGGTAATTTCCCTGGGCAGGGCAAGAGTGGCGCTCCCACTCCGGCCGTGGTTGGCGTTGCCATGATCAGCGGCGATCGGAACAATCCCCTGGACCTTTCCTATACCGCCACAAACAAGCCCACCCAGCATCGGCTCACGGTGGTGTTTGACCGCCAGGACCACAAGGCCTGGGATTCCATGGACGCAGCCATCACCGACGGTTCACTCCTCTCGGCCGGTACTTGGGTCGCCCCGGCCACAGTCACTTCGCCTCCCACCAACCCTACGTCACTTCAGGCGGGTGATCCACTCATCACACCTGGGGCCCAGACCTACTATCTGGCACCCCACGATGCCCTTGGCAATTATACGACACCCATGCTGGGGTACTTCTGTTCCCTGCCCATCGCGGCAAACGGATTCATCTCCAAGGGGATTAACTCGCCCCTGGTGGTGGCTGGCGCTCTCTTCTACTCCTACTTTACGCCCCAGACAGCGGATCCGTGTTCAGGGGGATCCGGAAGTACCTTTGCCGACCTGATCTGCGATGCCTTGAACCCGATCGCGCTCGATTCACGCACCACGGTATCCTGCAGGAGCGGGAACCAGTTCACCTGGTCAGGAGTGGCCTCGGACTTCGTCACCATTGGGACCCAGGGCGTGCTTCAGGCTGGTGTTGTCCCAGCGGTTAACCCATTGCCAGGCCAGAGCCTCACGACCATCCAGCTCCAGACCATCCTCGGCAACCGGCTAGAGAAGTACCCCAAAGTGAGAACCTGGCGAACCATTCACTAGCGGTTCCACGATCTATGCGTGATTTCTGGGGGCCCGCAAGGGCCCCTTTTCGTGGTGGGCGCCGCGAGGTGGTACGCTGAGGTGTGCCGGATCCTTCACCCATCGCCCGCCTTCGCCCCAAGAAGGCCTTCGGCCAGAACTTCCTGGTGAATGAGGGGGCCATTGCCACCATTGTGGGAGCGACGCTTTCATCGCAGGCGCCGCGCCTGCTGGAGATCGGCCCCGGCCCGGGTGTGTTGACGGAGCGCCTGCTGGCGGACGGACGACCGCTGTGGGCCGTGGATTTGGATCCGGAGGCCTATGACCTGTTGCGGGAGCGCTTCGCGTCCAAGGTCCACTTCCACCTGCTGCAGGGGGACGCGGTCCGGATCCCACTGCCGGAGGGTGAGCCCTGGTCCGTGGTCGGGAACCTGCCCTACAACGCCGCGACGCCCATCCTGGCGCGGCTGCTGACTGAGGACATCGCCTGGGACCGCATGGTGCTCATGTTCCAGTTGGAGGTGGCCCAAAAGCTCATGGGCGTGCCCGGTACCAAGGCCTATGGACCCTTATCGGTGCTCGCCCAGCTTTGCGCGAACCTGACCCGGCTGGTGAAACTGGGGCCGGGCTCCTTTCGCCCCGCGCCCAAGGTGGATTCGGCGGTGGTGCAGTTCGAGCCTCGGGGGGATGCGCCCAGCCTGGCCGAGCGGAAAGCCCTGCTCGCCGTGCTGCACCGCTCCTTTGCCCATCGCCGGAAGACCCTGGCCAACAACTGGCAGGAGGTTTTGTCGGCCGCAGCACTGGCCGAGATTGGCCTCACTCCGGCGCTGCGCGCTGAAGTGATCACGCCTTCGACGTGGTTGGAGGCCACCCGCAGGCTCATAAGTCATCGCCCGGAGGTGTTCCCATCGCCATGCCCCTAGTGCCCGAATTTGAAGCCTGGACCGAGGCCCCCGCTGCCGATGAGTTACGCCTGATCCCCATCGGGGGTCTGGGCGAGTTCGGCATGAATGCGCTGGTGGTGCACAGTGCCCGCAGCCTCTTTCTGGTGGATTGTGGGCAGCTCTTCCCCTCGGATGACCAGCCGGGCATCGATTCCATCGTGCCGGATTTCGCTTACCTCGAGCCCTTTGCGGACCGGCTTCAGGCCGTGCTGCTGACCCATGGTCACGAGGATCACATCGGCGCGTTGCCCTACTTCCTGCGGCGCTGGCCGGTGCCCGTGTACGGCACCGCGTTCACGCTGGGTCTGGTGGAGGGCAAGCTGCGGGAGCATGGATTGGATACTAAGCTGCTCCACACGGTGCCGGATTACGGTCGCGTGAAGGTGGGCGGCGGGGAGATCGAGGCCGAGTGGATCCCCGTCACGCACAGTATTCCAGATGCGTGCGCCCTAGTCCTGCACACGCCCCAGGGTGTGCTGGTGCATTCGGGCGACTTCAAGCTGGATCCCGAGCCCTTGGATGGCCGGCTCACCGGACTGGCTCGATTGAAAGCCCTGGGTGAGGCGGGGGTGCGCCTGCTGATGGCGGATTCCACGAATGTGGGTCGGCCGGGCAGATCGCCTTCGGAGTCCGTGTGTCGCGAAGGGCTGGAGGCGGCCTTTGAGCAGACCAGGGGTCGGCTGTTCGTCACCACCTTCAGCTCCAACATCCACCGATTGCAGATGCTGGTGGATCTGGCCTACGAGTTTCATCGTCGAGTCGTACTCCTGGGCCGGAGCCTCGACCGCAACCTAACCTTGGCCCGGTCACTGAAACGCCTGGCCCTGCCCGATGACATCCTCATCGATGTCAAGGATGCCCACCTCTTTGACAAGGACGAATTGCTGGTGCTGTGCACCGGCAGCCAGGGTGAACCCATGAGCGGCTTGGCCCGGCTGCTTCGACGCGAGGTTAAGGGCCTGCCCATGGAGCCCGGCGATCGGCTGGTGGTGAGTGCCCGGGCCATCCCCGGCAACGAAGTGGCCATCTCGCACATGCTGGACACGGCTGAGCGGCTCGGGGCGGAGACCTCCAATGAAAGCCTGGGTCCGGTCCATGCCTCAGGCCACGGCAGTCGCGAGGAGCTGGCCGATCTCATTCGCGCCGTGCGCCCCGAACAGATGGTGCCGGTGCATGGAACCTACCGGAACCTGCGGGCCCACGGAGCCCTGGCGGCCTCGCTGGGCTGGACGCCGGAGCACATCTCGCTGCTGGACGGAGGTCTCTGTCTGCGCCTCTTCAAGGATGGCCGGATGGACATGCCGGGTTCCGTGCCTGTCGGCAAGTGTTTCGTGCACGAGGGTGTGGATCATATGGTGGATGCCCGCGTGGTGCAGGACCGCCTCATCCTCCAGGAGGACGGCGTGGTCTTCGCCACGCTGCTGGTGGATCCGCAGACGGGTGACCTGGCTGCGACACCCACCATTCTCAGCCGTGGCTTCGTGATGCTGTCCGATGACGAAGCCTATGCCGATCTGCTGGCGGGCGTGGCACGCAAGGCCTATGAGGAGGCACCGCCCGAGGTTCGCAAGGATGGAGAGGCCCTCCGGGATACACTGCGGTTGGCTTTGCGAAGGATCATCCGCAAGACCACACAAACCCGGCCTCTGGTGATTCCCGTCATCCTCGAGTCGCCGCAGGTTTGATATTTCCTGGCTATTGGAAGTTCCGCCTCGGTCCCAAACGGCCGCCTGGGCGGTTGCCGAAGCCTTGCCGGAGGGCATCCACCACCCGCCGCTGCATCTCTTCGACTTGGAGGATCAGACGTACCTGCTGGGCGGGGCTGAGCTTGGCCCGGATGTCATCCTCGAATTTCAGCTTCAGTTCGGCCTGTTGGCGACGCAGGTCGACGAACTGTTCGAGCAGAGGCCGCACCTTGGCGTTCTTGTCCTCTTCGGCTCCGGGTCCCAACAGGATGTCGTTGAAACGGTGCCGGAGCTGCTGGATCTGTCTTGTTTTCTCGAACTGCTCCTGATCGTAGCGGGCCCAGCGATCCACCACGGCCCTGGCCTGGGCCTCGGGAAGTCCGACGGACTGCTGGAGCTGGTCCAGGCGGAACCGGGCGAGGGGTCGATCCTCCTCGGCCTGAGCTCGGCCGGGCAGAGCCGCCATGGACAGGAGGATCATCGTCAGAATGGAGCGGAACATGATCACCTCGGCGAGGACGTGGGGACATCCAGATCCTTCAAGAATGCCTTCATCTCCTCGGGCGTGAGCGCCTGGATCTGGGCGGCATCTTCCTCCCGGTCACGGAAGGGAATGTCCGACACCATGAGGCTGGTTTCGATCACCTCAGGCTGCCGGGGGAGGGTGGCTTCGATAAGGGGGGTCCGGTTGGCACGGCCAACCCAGAAAGCACCTGCCCCCACGGCCACCAGCAGCGCGGCGGCGGCGGCCCAGGTGAAGGGGCGCACCCGGTGGTGCAGGGCCTGCCGGACCGGGAGCTTGCGCAGGATCCGGTCGGGGAGCCGGTCGAAATAGCCGGCCGGGGCAAGGGCCACCGGGCAGTCCTCCTGGGCGAGGTAGGCCACTCGGGCTTCAGAGCAGGCCCGGCAGGTGCGCATATGGGCCTCCGCCTCGGAGCCGGGCTCCAGGGGATCCACAAGGGTGGCGGCCATGGTGAGAGAGCAGGATTTGGGGAGGGGAGGGGGCTGGGTCATGGACGGCCTCCTTTCACATGGCGGGTCAGGTTCTGAATGGCATGGAAGATGTGGGCTTTCACACTGCCCACCGAGGTGCCCATCTCCTGGGCGATCTGTTCATATTTCCAATCGTGCTCAAGCTTCAGAGTAAGGGCCTGCTTTTGCCGGCGGGGCAGCTTGGGCAGGGCCTCCTGGAGCAGGCGCCGGGCTTCCTGATCGAGGACGGCGGTGATCTGGGTCTCCTCCACACGCAGGGCTGGGTGCTCCATTGTGCCCTCGGGCCCATCCAGGCTTTCGTGCTCCTTGGCCACCCGCTCCCGGTAGTTCAGGGCCTGCCGAGTGGCGATGGTGATGAGCCAGGTGCGGAAGGAGGACTCAAAGCGGAAGCCGGGCAGAGCGCGAAAGACCCGGATGAAGGTTTCCTGGACTGCGTCATCCGCGTCCTGGTGGTTCTTCAGGATGGAAAAGGCCTTGCCATAGACATCCCTGGAGAAGAGCCGGACCAGGGAGCCGAAGGCGGCCTGATCGCCTTGCTGGGCCTGCTCCACCCAGGCCAGCACCTCGGGTGTATGGTACGGCGAGCCTGGATCGGGGGTCCGATCGGCGGTCTGGAAGGCCGTCTGCGTCATCAGGGGCTCGCTCAAGGAGACTGCCGCCATCATGTTAGGCTCCGACGGCAAGGATCAAGCAGAATCCGCCGTCACTGGATGGACCCGGCATGGGTACCTGAGGTTGAATGGACAAGGTGCAAGTCGTCAGTCCTAAGTCTTCAGGAGAATCCATGCGTGACCGCGTCACCCCCCTCTTGTCCGAGGCCCAGATCCGCGCCCGGGTCCGGGAACTGGGGGACCAGCTGACCAAGGACTATGCCGGAAAGGATCTGGTGGTCGTGGGTCTGCTTAATGGCGTGTTTCCGTTCATTGCCGATCTCGTGCGCGCCATGGAACTCGATTTCGACGTGAGCTTCATGCAGGTGGCCAGCTACGGTGGCGGCCTGGAAAGCACGGGCGAGGTCCACATCCTCAAGGATCTCGACCGGAGCATAAGGGGACGCCATGCCCTGGTGGTGGAGGACATCGTGGACACGGGGCTGACGCTGTTCAAGGTATCCAACCTGCTCAAGGACCGGGAACCCCTGAGCCTGAGGATCTGCACCCTTCTGGACAAGCCCAGCCGGCGGAAGGTCGAGGTTCCGGTGGATTACGTCGGTTTCACCATCGAGGATCATTTCGTCGTCGGCTATGGTCTCGATCTGGAGGGCAAACTCCGCAACCTGCCCTATGTAGGCGTGTACCACCCATGAATGCTTTGAGCCTGGGCCCGATCCTTCTTGCTGCCTGTCTCCTCGTCGGTTCGGGTTGCGGGTATCACCGTCTGGATCGGCAGCAGCAGCGGGTTGCGGCCTGGGCCAAACAGGGGGAGACGATCCGCCTGGCCCGGTTCCGCAACCTGACTCCACGACTGGGGCTGGAGGACCGCTTTACCAAAGCCCTCGAAAACCGTGTGGTGGCGGCCAGCCCCTGGCGGCTGGTGGCCCAGGGTGAACCATCCCGCTGGGTCTTGCAGGGCACCCTTGAGGAATACCGGTCGCGTCCCCTGGGGCTCACCCTCGGCAACGACAAGACCAAGGCCAGTGTGGGTTCAGCCTCCCGGGTGGAAGTGGTCGTGGTGGCCAGTGTGGAGCTGCTGGATGGGCAGACTGGCGTGGTCGTGCTGTCCCGCCGGGGCCTGACCTTCTCGAACCAGTACCGGGTGGACCAGAATTTCGCGAGCTTCGACAGCCGCGAGCTGGAGGTCATCGAAAACCTCGCCGACGACTTTGCCGAGAGCTTCCTCACCCAGTTGCTGGAAGGCATCGACTGATGGCCACGCCCGCCACCTGGCTGGAGCACGCCTTCGCCATGGTGCATGGCGAGGACGGAGATGGGCGCCGGGAGGCCGTGAATGCTTGGAAGCGGAAGCACGTTGATCCGGAGTGGGAGGATTTCTCGCTCACCATCTGCTCTGAAGGGTGTCCCTGGGCTGAAGTCGTAGCCGCCCTGCAGGAGGTGGCTCCCCTGGGGGCCGAGGCGCGCACCGTGATCGTGCCCGCCGCCGACAACCTGTTCAGTAAGCGCCGCGGCGGGCCCAAGGACAAGAAACCGGACCTGCCCGAAGCCGTGATCGCACTTCTTCAGCAGCCGCCCCAGGGCGTGAAGCTGTTGTTGGTCGCCTGGACCACCGTGCCCGGGGGCCCTGGCAATCCCCTGGGGTCCAAGCCCTGGACCGACTGGGCCAAGGCGGGACGCATTCTGAAAGTGGGCCATATCGACCATAGGGATGTCCCGGCCTTCATTGAAGCCAGGGCAGCAGACATGGGGCTCAGGCTGGGCTCTGGCGGGGCGCGCCTGCTTCAGGAGCGCTTGTCCAACGAGAAGGTGCTGACGGATCGTTCCAGGAAAAGGAAGTCTGAAGGTGGGAATCCCGGGGTCATCCAGCGAACCCTCGAAGTCATAGACCTGATGGCCGAAGGGCAGGCGATCACCGAAGCCATCATTGACCAGGCCACTTTCCGCCTAGCTGGAGAACGGGCCTACGCCTGGAAGAATGCCTGGATGAAGGGGGACACAGCTGGTGCCCTCAAGGCGCTTCGGGAGTCGCTGGAAGATGATGCCGACGCCGCCTCCCTGATGCTCTTGAATCAGGTCCGGTCTGAAATGACCCGGCTCTTCGACTACCTGGAGGCAGCGGGCCAAGGCATGAGGGGAGCTGAGTTGCTGGAAGCCATTGGGTTCAGCCCCAAGCAGGCCTTCCTCTTGAACGATCTCGCGGCCACTGCCAATCGCCTCAAGGGCAAGCCACTGGCCACAATGGTGCGTCGCGTGAATCAGACAGAGCGGGATCTGAAGGGTACCGCCCTGGGTAAAGGCCAGACCGCCTTGTTGGATCTCACCCTCTACCTGTGCAGGACTTGGGCACGCTGAGCCCCGTGCCGCGGGAGATGAGATTGATTCGCCAACGACGAGCTCAATGCGATGCTGCCATCCAAGTGCACGGTCCCGAGATCCTGTTCGAAAGACAGTGAGAGGGTGTCCAAGGGCAATCTCCAGGGTGAACCGGACATTGATCACTTGAGCAGGGGCTTCGTCGGGCGGATCATGGGGACCTGATCCCGGAGGGCCCATGTCCGAATGCGTCATTCCCACCCTGACCTCCATGGAGGTGGTGGAATCCAAATCTGTGCTGCCCGATGGCTGGAAGGCTGATCTGTCGAATCTGAAAAGCCTGGATCTCACACAGCCCGTGCTGGAACTGCTGCGCCGCACCACCAGCCGGCTTCCCCAGGACATCATCGATGCTTTGGTGAAAGGCCGCGATGCGGAAGAAGAGGGTAGCCGTGCCTTCAACACCCTCAATGACATGGTGAGGAACATTCTGCTGGCGGATGGCCATGTGACGCCGCTCTGCCAGGACACGGGCACCGTCATCTTTTTCGTCCACCATCCCTACAGTCTGAGCCAACGCGCCGCCAGGAAGCAGATCCGCGATGCGGTGGCGCAGTCCACCAAGAACGTCTGGCTGCGCCCCAACTGTGTCGAGGCCCTTAGCGGCAAGAATACCGGCACGAACATGGACCCGTTCCATGAGGGACATCCCGTGATTCACTTCGAGGAATGGGATCGGCCCGAGGTCGAAGTCGCCGTCATGCTCAAGGGCGGCGGTTGCGAGAACGTGGGCGCCCAGTACCGCCTGCCGGACGCCACCATTGGCGCGGGCCGCGACATCAAGGGCGTACGGAAGTGCATCATCGACGCCGTGGTGAAGGCCCAGGGTCAGGGCTGCAGCCCCGGCATCCTCGGTGTGGCCATCGGCGGCGACCGTGTCACCAGCTACGAGAAGAGCAAGGAGCTCATCCTCCGCAAACTGGGCACAGCCAACGCCGATCCCAAGATGGATGCCTTCGAGAAAGAGGTTACCAACGACCTCAACACACTGGGCATCGGCCCCATGGGCTACGGTGGAAATACCACGGCGCTGGGTGTCCATGTGGAGGAGATGTACCGCCATCCCGCCAGCTTCTACGTGAGCATCAGCTACATGTGCTGGAGCAGCAGACGGCGCGTGATGACCATCGGCTCCACTGGCGAAGTGTCCTTCGACTGAACCCACGCGAGGCTTCCCATGATCCGTCTCACCACCCCCATCACTGAAGAACAGACCCGCCAGCTCAAGGTGGGCGACGAGGTGCTGCTCAACGGCCGCGTCGTGCTCAGCCGCGACATCGGCCACAAGTTCATGAAGGAGCAGAAGCCCGAGTGGCTGAAGCCCATCCTCGAGAACATGGTCATCTACCACTGCGGCCCCGTGGTCCGGAAGAACGAGGACGGCTCCTGGTCCTTCGTTGCGGCTGGCCCTACCACCAGCATCCGCGAGGAGCCCTACCAGGCCGACGTCATCGAGACATACAAGGTGCGCGGCGTCATCGGCAAGGGCGGCATGGGCAAGAAGACCAGTGAGGGCCTGCAGAAGACCGGGGCTGTCTACCTCCACGCCACCGGTGGCGCGGGCAGCCTACTGGCCGAGCGCGTGAAGCGTGTGGTCGACGTGAAGATGCTCGAAGAATTCGGCAGCCCTGAGGCCTTCTGGATCATCGAAGTGGAAGACTTCCCCCTGGTGGTTACCATGGACAGCCACGGTGGGTCGCTTCATGAGATCGTGTTAGCTCATAGCCAGGAGCAGGCCAAGGCGCTGATGGATTGAAATGGCCGATTCCGGCCTTGCCGCGATAGGTTCAGGGGATGACCCAGACCTACTACCAGCTCCGCTTTGAATTGGTCTCGGCCCTGGCCGGGTTCTTGCATCCCGAAGAAGCCCAGGCAGAGTGCTCCCGGTGGCTCGAGGAGGGGCTTGGCTTCTCCCAGAGTTGGATGTCGGCCCACGGAAGCGAAGGGGTACCGGCTGGAGTGCACCGGAAGGTGAATTCCTGGATGGCCCGTCGGCAGAAAGGCGAACCCTGGGCCTACATTCTTGGCTGGAGTGTCTTCCGTGGCCACCGATTCGCGGTCACCCCCGACACCCTGATTCCTCGTCCAGAGACGGAGCTTCTGGTGGAGGCGGCCCTGGATGTGGGGCGGCGATTGAAGGTGAACCGCTGCGTGGATATCGGTACTGGCAGCGGCATCATTGCAGTGAGCCTGGCCCTGGAGACCGATTGGAAGTTGGCCGCCTCGGATCTGAGCCCGCGGGCCCTGGCCGTAGCAAAGAAGAATGCGAAGCAGTTGGGGGCCGTGATCCAGTTCCATGAGGGCAGTCTCCTGGATCCAGTGCCGGATCCAGTGGGCCTGGTGGTGGCCAACCTGCCCTATGTGGATCCAGCCGACCAACCTACCCTGCAACGGGAACTGGCCTTCGAACCGGCCTCGGCCCTCTTTGCCCCGGATCGTGGGCTGGCCTTGTCCAGTGCGCTTCTGATCTCGGCCCGGGGCAGGGAATCACCAGCCTGTCTCTTGGAGATCGGGGCCGGCCAGGGGGGCGAGTTGTGCCGCAGGGCTCTGGGCTCCGGGTGGCGCAAAGCCATGGTTCATCAGGACTTTGCTGGACACGACCGGGTTCTCATTGCACTGGCCTGAAGGACTGGCACCATCCTCGCCATGGATAGGCGTGGAGGTGCTTCATGCGGAAATTGCTGCCTATTGCCCTGCTCTTTGTGGGATTGGGCTGCTCCATTCCCAAGCGCCACGATGAAAATCTGGTGAAAAAGCCTGCCATCCCACTCGTCGAAGAGGCTCCGAATACGCCGCCATTGAACGAGGGGAGTCTTTGGCGGGACCGCCCCCTGATTGCCGACTTGCGAGCCTACCGTGTCAATGACCTGGTGACCCTGAAGATCAGCGAATCCACCAGTGCCATTGCCAAGGCTGATGTCACGACCAGCCGTGCCGGTTCCAATGTGTTGAGTTCTCCCAATCTGTTTGGCGCACTTGCCGGCTTTGGCATCGGCAGCAGCACATCGGATAAAAAAACTTCCACGACCAGTAAATATGCTGGGGCGGGGTCCACTGACCGCAGCGCGACCTTTACCACCGTTGTGACGGCCAGGGTGGTGAAGGTCGTGGGCAATGGCAACCTCATCTTCGAGGGCTTCCGGGATATCCAACTGAACAATGAAACCCAGCGGCTATATGTGGCGGGGATGCTGGATCCCCATATGCTGGATGCCACCAACACCATCACTTCGGGTCAGGTTGCCGAGCTCCGTATCGGTTACGGCGGCCAGGGTGTGGTGGACGAGACCTTGAAGCCGGGCTATATCAGCCGGCTGCTGGCCTACATTTGGCCGTTCTAGGAGACATCCATGCGCATCGCAGCCCTTTTCCTAGTGGCCCTGGCCCTCTGTGGTGCGGATATCACCAAGATGGACAAGAAGATCGAATCGAAGCTCCGGGATGTGGCCCGGTTGCAGGGTGTGCGTGGCAACCAGCTCCTTGGGTATGGCATGGTAGTGGGGCTGGATGGAACCGGAGACAAGGTCCAGACCATGTTCACGGTGCAATCCCTTACAAACCTCCTGTCCCGTCAGGGAGTGACGGTAAACCCAACCCTGGTGATGGTGAAGAACGTGGCGGCTGTCATGGTGACGGCAGAACTGCCCCCCTTTGCCCGGGCCGGCTCCCGGCTGGATGTGACTGTTTCCAGCACCGGAGATGCCAAGTCCCTGGCTGGTGGAACCCTGCTGATGACGGCCCTGCAGGGCCCCGATGGACAGGCCTATGTCGTGGCCCAGGGGCCGCTCCTGGTGGGTGGCTTCAGTGCTTCTGCCGGTGGTAATTCCGTCACCAAGAACCATCCGACCGTGGGACGCATCCCAGACGGGGGCATCATCGAGCGTGAGGTGGGCGGTGATTTCAATTCTCGTGCGACGCTGCGGTACAGCCTGATGGAAGAGGATTTCACGACGGCGATTCGGGTCGTTCATGCCATCAACGAGGAATTGGGAGAAACCCTAGCCCGGCCGCTGGATTCCCGCACCGTGGAGTTGCAGATCCCCAAGGCCTTCCAGGGTAGGGCGGTCGAACTGGTAGCCCGCCTGGAGAACCTCACCGTGCAGTTACAGCCCAAGGCGCGGGTGGTGGTGAACGAGAAGACCGGCACCGTCATTCTGGGATCGGACGTCCGAATTGGAGCCGTGAGCATCGTGCAGGGCGGTCTGAGCATCATGGTCAGTTCGACACCCCAGGTGAGCCAGCCCGCACCGTTTAGCCAAGGCAAGACGGTCAAAGTGGACAAGAAGGACGTGACGGCGAAGGAGGACAAGCCAAAGACCCTCACCGTCGAACCTGGAGTCAGTGTGGGCAAACTGGCCGAGATGTTGAACGCCATGGAAGTGAGTCCTCGGGACATCGTGGCCATCCTCCAGGCCATCAAGGATGCAGGCGCACTCCAGGCCGAGCTGAGGGTCCTGTGATCACCCCGGGGCTTCCCACCGTGGATGCTGTGGCCCAAGCCCAGGGTGCTCAGACCATGCCCGACCACGCGGACAAGACAGACAAGGCGGCTCGACAATTTGAAGGCTTGCTGATGAGCGTAATGTTCCAGACCCTAAGGAAAACCGTGCAACCTTCTGGGCTGTTCGGTGATTCGGGACAAACGCGATCCACCTACGAGTACCTGATGGATCAGGCCGTGGTAGATCGGGCCGTGGCCACGGGGCATGGCTGGGGTCTGGCGGATCGGTTGAAGGCCAGTTGGTCACAGCATGAACAGGCAGACTCGAAAAAAGAACTCCCAGCGAGTTGAAGGTTCTTGGCAAACTGCCGATAGGACCTTGTCGAGGTGAACATGCGCATCAGTGGTAAACCGGGTGGGGTCGGTAGCACCCAGGGCGTGTCCGGAGCGAAAGCTGCCAGCACGCCTGCGTCGACACCTGTGGCTCCGGCTTCGGATGCCGTCCAGGTCTCCTCTGCGGCGCGGCTTGTGGCCGTGGCCCAGGAAGCCCTGGCCTTGGTCCCGGACATCCGGATGGAGAAGGTGGAAACCATCAAGAACCAACTGGATGCGGACGCGTACCACCCCGATGGAGAGGCCGTGGCCGAAGGGCTCATCAAGGAACACATGGCGAAAGGACGCCATTCCTAGCCCGAAGGCCCTTGTTGTGAGGGCATGATCAGTCCCCTTGGACAGCGCCAGATCCTCCAGACCGCTGCAGTCGAGACGGTCAGGCAGGCCATGGAGGGCGGCCTCTTGGTGCAGCGAGAGCAGGCCCGTCGGCAGGCCTTCGATGCCAAACTCGTGGAGGCCCTGCTCGACGTACCGGATGTATCTGAAGCAGATAATCTTAAATTGACAGAGCACGATGCCCAGGAACATCCAGGCAGCCGCCCGCACGGCACAGGGTCTTCCGAAGAGCTCCCTTCTGACGAAACCGAAGGGACCCCGGCAGAGGGTGCCGGGCCACACCTGGACTTGCTGGCCTAATGTTTGCCCGAAGATCCTGGAGGAGGTCTTCCATGCTGCATGCCGTGCCCGAACTCATGGACACCATCGAGGCGAAGCTGATCGAGGGAGAGGATCCCTCGGCCCTACTGTCCAACATCCGGTGGGCCGAGTTGGTGTGGTGGCCGGAGGACCTGAAAAGCGCCTTGGTGCTGAAACAGCGCATTGCCTCTATTCAGACGTTGCTCATGGGTCTTCAGTCCCCCCTACGTGCAACCCTTGCTAGCCTCTCTGGTGCTCCTTCCTACAGCCGGGAGGGCATTCCTACTGATGCTTCAAGACTTTCGCCCCGATTGCATGGAAAGGGCTGACCATGCCAGGACTAACCTCTTCTATGTTCATTGGCCTGTCCGGCCTTCAGGCCCAGCAGTCTGCATTGAACGTGGTTGGGCACAACATCGCAAACGTGAATACTCCCGGGTACACACGCGAGATCGCCAACCTGTCCTCGAACCAGTCATTGGTTCAAGGACAGGTCTACTTCGGAACCGGTGTCTCCCTCGACACCGTGACGAGCATGCGGAGTAAGTATCTGGATCTTCAGCTCGCTCAGGCCACTTCGGCACAGGCCAAAGCCACGGACTGCTACACCGGAGTGGGTGCCATTGCCACCACGATCGGAGATACCAGCAGTTCTGGACTTGCGGCCCAAATCCAATCCTTCTTCCAGGGATTCCAGACGCTCGCCGCCAACCCAGAGAGCAGTGCCGACCGAACGATTGTTGTGGGCGCTGCTCAGTCCCTGGTCAACAGTCTGCAGTCCACCTATCAGATGTTGGAGCAGCAGAGAAGTGCCGCGAATCAGACTGTGGGCAGCCTGGTGACTCAGGTCAATACGCTGACCACCCAGATCGCCCAGCTGAACCGGCAGATCAGCGGCTCGGATGCCCAAGGGGCAAACAATGATGCCGTGGATCAGCGCACAGCCCTCATAGAGCAACTCTCCAAACTGGTGGGCGTCAATGTCATCGAAGGGAGCAATGGCCAGTACCAGATCACGCTGGATTCAGGCGGAGCGACTTTGGTCAGCGGGACCAGCTCCTTTGATCTCCATACTGCGCCGGGAGGGCCGGATGGTTATTCGAAGGTGGTGTCGGACCTAAACCCAGCCGTGGACTTGTCGGGTGACATCACGAATGGGCAACTGGGTGCACAGCTAGAGCTGAGGGACACCACCTACGCAACCTATGAGAGCCAGCTTGATACACTCGCAGCGGGTATCTCCAGCCAAGTAAACCTCCTGAATCGGTCCGGATATGCCGCGGACGGCGCAACCACGGGGACGGACTTCTTTCAGGGGGGCATGGCCAACGCACCCACAGTTCTCACCGCGGGCCAGATCGCAGCAGGAGAGGTCGCGGGGCTGCCGACCAACATTTCTTCTCTGAACAACTACAAGGGGATGGTCAACGCACTCAGCGTGAATGCGGCAGTAGTATCGAACCCATCCCTTATCGCGGCTGCAGGAGTGTCTGGGGCAGTAGGCGACAACACCAATGCCAATGCCATCGCCAATCTCCAGTTCACGGGTGGGTCAAATGTCGCTGGCGTCGTGCTGGGATCCTCATACAGCGATGTCGTGAACAATATGGTCAGCAAGGTAGGTAGCGATTCCCAGAATTTCCAATTCCAGAGTACGACTCAGCAGAACCTTGTGTCGGCCCTTCAGACGCAGCGTGATCAGGTCTCCGGAGTTTCCCTGGACGAGGAGGCGACCAACATGATGAATCTTCAAAGTGGCTATCAGGCCTCAGCTCGCTTCCTCAATGTGATCAACCAGCTTACAGAGCAGCTGATAACTCAATTCGGCCAATAGACCTGAAGGCAGGTGAATGATGAGCTTACGTACCCCCAGCACCGACCATAATCGCCAGGCCCTGCTTGATCTCCAGCGCACCCAAGAGCGCTTGGCCCAGAACACGACCCGGATTAGCTCTGGCAATCGCATCACGAGCATCGGAGACGACCCCACGGCATCAGCCTCGATTCTCGATCTGAGTAACTCCATAGGAGCTAATACTGAATTCAGTAACCAGGCGGATACAGCTCTCGCCTTTCTGCAATCCTCTGAAGATGCTGTGTCTGCGGCCATCAATGATACAACGCGTCTCATCGAACTGTCGGCGAACGGTTCCTCGGCCTCGGATGCGGAGTTGGATTCGATCCAATCCAACCTGATTTCACTGGCAAACACGCAGTCGCAGGGGAAATTCTTATTCGGCGGCACCAACACTAAGACGCCGCCCTTCAGCAGCACGGTACCCGTCACGTACTCCGGGAACCAGGGCACCATCAATCTCAACGTGACCGCGGTCACGTCGGTGGCTACCAATGTGTCTGGAGATTCGGTCTTCCTGGGCAGTCCGGGTGCCGTTGCCGGCCCGACAAACCACAACGATATTTTTCAGGCCATCACCAACCTAAAGAGTGTCTTCGATGGCAACCCACCCGCCGGCGTCACCATTCAATCGGTCACTGCAGACCTCAATGCCATTCTGGCCAACTTGAACAAAGTCCAGGCCGATCTGGGCGGCCGACAGGCCGGACTCAACGACCTCAAGAACACCCTGTCGGGCACCAATGTCACCCTGGCCGGCATTCAGAGCAACCTCCAAGCGACGGACTATCCTACGGCCTATAGCCAATTCACTGCTGATCAGACCATGCAATCTGCCACCCTGAGCACCATGGCAAAAACCAATCAGATGAATCTCTTTAATTATCTCACCTGATCTGTCGACCGGAGGTGGGCTTCCAGGGCATCGAGGGAGCGCTTCCGGTGGAGTTCTCCCTTGGCGTTCTTGACAGCCCGGGTTCCACCAGCGCGCTTGAGGCCCCTCAGATCAAGGACCCCTTCCGGAAGGGCTGGCAATAGACCCAGCATGGCGTTAGTAGGCCCGAAATCCCGGATGGATGCGTGTGCAAGATAGTTCAAAAGGCTACCCAGAACCGTCTCCCTTGGAAACGGTCGGGAGCCAAGACCGCGTACGGCCCGGTCCAGGTTGAAAGCTGCTGCCAGGCCAGAAGCAGCTGATTCCAAGTACCCTTCTACCCCGGAGATCTGACCGGCCACCCAAAGATTGGGGATAGACTTGGCGGCCAGTGTTGCATCAATTACAAAAGGCGCTTCGAGGTAGGTGTTTCTGTGGATGCTGCCGAAGCGTGGGAATTCCGCATGTTCCAGGCCAGGAATGAGCCTAAAAACATCCTTCTGGTCTGCCCATTTGAGGCGAGTCTGGAATCCGACGAGGTTGAAATGCTCTCCTGCGATGGTGTCCTGTCGCAGCTGCACAACGGCATGCGGCCAGCGTCCGGTTGCCGGATTATCCAGCCCCACCGGCTTCATCGGGCCATGTCGCAGGGTTTCCCGACCCCGGTCCGCCATGATCTCGATGGGCAGACAGGCCTCGAAATAGGGCGTGTCAACATCGTTTAGCGGGACACGCTCCGCCGACAAGAGTGCATCCAGGAACTGCTCGTACTGGTCCTTGTCGAGGGGGCAGTTGATGAAGTCGGCGCCTCCCTTGTCGTAGCGGGTGGCCATCCATGCGGTATCCATGTTGATGCTGTCACGTTCGACGATGGGCGCAATGGCGTCGTAGAAATGTAGCTGATCCCTTCCGGTAATCGTGGTGAGCCAGTCAACAAGAGGACCTGCTGTGAGCGGTCCTGTGGCGATGATGGTAGGGGCCCTCAAATCTGGTTCACTGATCTGGGCTTCAACCCACTGGATATTTGGGTGGTCCTTCAATGCATGTGTCACTGTCGTGGAGAAAGCATCTCGATCGACAGCAAGGCTATTGCCTGCTGGGACCCTCGTGGCCTCGGCACACATCAAGATCAGCGAATCCATCCGTCGCATCTCTGCCTTTAGGATGCCTGTTGCTGATGCAGGGTCGTCGCTCTTGAACGAGTTTGAGCAGACCATTTCGGCGGCTTGGCCGGTGGTATGAGCAGGAGTGGTCTGCCCTGGGCGCATCTCGGTCAGACGGACCTTGTGGCCTCGCGAGGCCAGTTGCCATGCGGCTTCTGAGCCCGCCAGTCCCGCTCCGATGATGTGGATCAAATGGTCTCCCTGGTGGGTGATATCCTACGGTATAGCCCCGAAATCACTAGGACACAGCCCGACGGGGAAAATTTAGGCTTGCTCTTTCTCCGCAGGATGTTAGTCTGGATGTCCTGCGCAGTTGAGGCTGCGGGGCGCTGGGGGGGGCTGGAAGGTTTCTTTCGGGCCGTGCTGAGGAGCATGGGGGCGTCTTTGAAAACCGGATAGAAGATAGGAAGCCTTTGAGGGTTCTGTTCTGCGTCTAAGGATGCGGGATGGGATTCAGAAGAAGTAACGACCAGAACATTGACCTGGGGACGAGAGTCCTTGGGATTGAGAGTTCAGAATGAAACTTGAGAGTTTGATCCTGGCTCAGAATGAACGCTGGCGGCGTGCCTAACACATGCAAGTCGGATGTGCCGCAAGGTGCATGGCAGACGGGTGAGTAACGCGTGGGGA
>CAIYNT010000329.1 GCA_903927605.1 uncultured Holophagaceae bacterium | reverse complement strand
GCTAGTACCTTCGGATCCGGCGCCAGTTCCTTGGGCCCCAGGGCCACCATGTGCATGCCGGTCTTGGCGGCGCCGTACATCAGGGCGTAGCTCATGTTGTTGCGGATGTCACCGCAGAACACCAGCTTCACCTTGTGCAGGGGCTTGGCCACGTGCTCCTCGATGGTGAGGAAATCCGCCAGGATCTGGGTGGGGTGGTCGGTGTCGGTGAGGCCGTTCCAGACGGGCACGCCGCTGTGCCGGGCCAGGGTCCGCGCAGTCGCCAACGAGACCGGCGCCATCATCGAAGTGACCGACAACGTAGAGCAAGCCGTGAAGGGCGCCGACGTGCTCTACACCGATGTGTGGGCCAGCATGGGCGAGGAGGACCAGATCCCCACCCGGGTGCAGCTGCTCACACCCTTCAAGGTCACGATGGAGATGGTGCAGAAGACCGGCAACCCCGATGTGAAGTTCCTCCACTGCCTGCCCGCCTTCCACGACTTCGAAACCAAGCTGGCCGAAGAGCAGAAGGCCCTGGGCTTCGATATCCGCGAAGTCACCGACGAGGTCTTCCGCAGTCGCCATAGTGTGGTCTTCGACGAAGCAGAGAACCGCATGCATACCATCAAGGCGGTGATGGTGGCGACCATCGGATAGGGAGAATCGGCTCCGTCCCGGAGCCGATTCTCCTTGTGAAGTGCTAAGGTGGGACCACCACTTTCCACGGAGATCCCATGCGCTTGGCCCAGCTGTTCCTTGCCCCTGTACTAGCGGTCCTGTCGCTGTCAGCGCAGGAGCCTTCCCTCTCCGGGACCTGGAACCAGGCCAAGGCCGACGACATCGCCGCCGCCATCGACACCACTGTGGCCGACATGCTCTTCATCAAGCGACCCTTCGCCCGCCACAAACTCACGAACCTGAACCCCGCCTACCGGAAGGTGATGATCGTCATCTCGGACCTGGAAGTGCTCGTGAAATTCGACGAGCGCGCGCCCATCCACATGCCGGCCGACGGCAAGCCCGCCCCCTGGACCCGCGAGGACGGCGACAAGTTCATGGTCGCCGCCCAGGTCACGAAGGATCAACTCATCCAGACCTTCAAGAACGACGAGGGCGAGCGCACGAATATCTTCAGGCTGAGCCCCGATGGAAAGTCCCTCACCATGAGCGCCACCATCAAGAGCCCGCAACTGCCCAAGCCCCTGACCTACGCCATCATCTTCGGGCGGTAAAACCTTCCCACGGGTCCGGAAAGTCCATGGTGACCTATGAAACTCGCGGCGTGGTTCATCGCCCTTCCCACAACCGCCGTCCTGGTTTCGTGCCACCCGCAGCCTCAGTCCCTTCCGGTTCCAGACGAAGGGGATGCCAGGGTCGTCCGGGGTTTCCTCGAGGCCTACGGCCATCGCGACCTGGACGGGATGATGCGGTTCCTGGATGAAGAAGCCACTTTCCTCGGAACAGGCGCGGTCCTGTCCAAGGCGCAGATCCGGGACTTCTTCCAGGCCTCGTTCTGGAAGCATCCGAACCTTCGGGTGGAGGTCGTTTCCCTGAGGGTCGTCCAAGGGGCCATTTACGCCAGCGTCAAGGTCCAGACGGACGTTATCTGGGCGGACACCTGGGTCTTCGAGCTGAGGAACCACAAGATCCACCAGTACTCGCTAGCCTCCGGCCGACGCTAGCCGCCGCGGATCACCTGGCTGGCGGGCCGGATCGAAGGACCTCATCGCTTCTGGCGGCGGGCCTGCTGGTGGGCGAAGATCGAAGCGTGCCGATGCAACCGGCGTACGAGGGTGCTCATGGATCCAGAAGCAGCGCCGAACACCGGTCACGACCACCGCTGGGCTCTGTTGGCGCTGACCAGCGTGGGCGCTTTCATGACGCCGCTGGACGCCTCCATTGTGGCGGTGGCGCTGCCGAAAATGGGGCCCCTGCTGAACCTCAGCTTCGCGGCCTCCCTCTGGGTGCAGGCGGCCTACCTGCTGAGCATCGCCGTCCTTCTGATCCCCCTGGGCCGTCTCGCGGACCAGCGTGGTCGTGTTCACTTCTATCTGGCGGGAACCGCCATCTTCACCGTAGCCTCTCTCGCGGCGGCCCTCAGCTGGAATGGCACCAGCTTGATCCTCAGCCGGATCCTCCAGGGCGTCGGTGGCGCCTTGCTCTACGCCACCTCCGCCGCCATCGTCACCTCGGTCTTCCCCGGCCATGAGCGGGGCCGGGCTCTGGGCATCAACGTCATGGCCGTCTACCTGGGCCTCAGTGTGGGACCACCCCTGGGGGGCTTCCTCGTGGACCACTTCGGCTGGCCCTGGATCTTTCTGGTGAACCTGCCCATCGGTCTGGTGGTCTTCCTGTGGGGCTGGCTCATCCTGCCGCGTTCGCAAGGGACTGGCCAGCGCCAACAGGCTGCAGACGCACCCATGGCCGGACGCCTGGACCTGCCTGGCGCCGCCCTGCTGGCCACCGTCCTCGTAGGCCTGCTGGTGCCGCTGACCTTCGCCTCCGAGTGGGGTTGGGAATCGCCCCGGGTCTGGACGCTCCTGGGCCTCTCAGCCCTGGCGCTCGTGGGCTTCCAGGCTCGGGAAACCCAAGCGGCCGCCCCGCTGGTGGACCTGGACCTGCTGCGCCGGAACCGGCTCTTCGCCGCGGCGAACCTGGCGGCCCTGCTCAACTACATGGGCCTCTACGCCATCGCCATCCTCACCGCCGCCCAACTCCAGCTGGTGCAGGGACGGTCCGCGAAAACCACCGGCTGGATCATGCTCGGTCAGCCCCTCATGCAGGCCTGCCTGAGCCCCCTGGCGGGCCGCCTCAGCGACCGGGTGGGCTCCCGCCTGCTGAGCACCACCGGCATGGCACTCGTGGCCCTGGGAATGGCCCTGCTCGCCCTTCTGGGCCGCAGCGTGTCAGTGCTACCCATCGTGACGGCCCTGGCCATCGTGGGCGTCGGCATGGCCGCCTTCAGCGCGCCCAACACCAGCGCCATCATGGGCAGCGTGGACCGCTCCCAGCTCAGCGTAGCAGGCGCCTTCCTGGGCACCATGCGCGTGACCGGGCAGGCCCTCAGCGTGGCCATCCTCGGGGGCATCGCCGCCAGCCACCTGGGTCCCGGCGGCTGGCGGCTGCTGCTGCGGGTCGGAGGTTCGCCCCAGGCTGCGGAAGCCTTCGCTCAGGGCTACCGTGCCGCCATGGGAACCGGAGCGGGATTGGCGCTGCTGGGGGCCTGGGCTTCCTCGATCCGAGGCGCCCACACCCATTCGACCAGAGCCTAGGAAGGCCCCACTCCCATCACTTCGTCAGCGTGAAGCTATCCAGTTCCTGGCCTGCCGCATCGAGCTGCCGTAGCGTCAGCTGCTTCGCCTCCACCTCCAGCACCGTGAAGGAGTGCTTGTCGGAAATGAAGGCGCGGGTCCAGGGCTGCCAACTGTCCTTCGCGTCGGTCTGCCCTGGATCATAGAGTTCGGCGCCACCGGCCCCCGTCACGATATGGATGATGCCCTTGGCCCGGGTGACGACCTTCCCATCGAAGGTTTCGTCCACGGTGAATTCGCCCTCCACGGCTTGGCCGTGGGGACCCACCCTGGTGGGTTTGAACCGGATCGGCGCCGTCCGCTGGTAGTTGTGGACGTGGCCCGCCAATACCAGATCCACCCCGTATTTCTCCAGGATGGGGCTGAGGGGCCGCATCCACTGATCGTCCGAGTGAGCCCGGGAACTTTGGAACAGGGGGTGGTGCAGGGCGACGATGCGCCATGCCGCACCTTGGGCGGACTTCAGATCCGCCTCCAGCCAGGCCTTCATGGCGGGACTCTCCCAGTCCGTGTAGGTATTGGAATCGAGCACGGTCCAGTGGACCTTCCCGTAGCGGAAGCTGAAGCTGGCCATGCGGGGGAAGCCCAGTCCCGACGCGGCGACCACCGCATCATGCACGCCGTGGACCACGGGCGCGGCACTCGCATCTCCAGCCTTAAGGGGAGGACCGTTCAGCGGCAGCGACCAGTAGGCAAAGTAGGCGGCGGCATCCGGCCACTGGGCAAAGGGCACGTCGTGATTGCCTGGCACGCCCAGGAACGGCACCCGGCGCATCAGGGGCACGGCCTCACTGTTGTAGATCGGGAAAAAGTGGTCCCGATACTCCGTGGCGCGGCCCCGGCCATAGACCAGGTCCCCGACAATGAAGACGGCATCCGGCTGGACCTCAGCCACGGCCTTCGCAATGGCCGCCTGGGCCACCGAGCCATTCGCCGCGTCGCCGAACACAACCATCCGATGAGGGCCTGTCTTCCGGGTCTGCGCCTCAGCCTCGAACACCACCTTCCCTTCCCGTTTGACGCGATAGGGAACGCGCCCGCCCGGCGCCAGGCCCCGCAAGGTAGCGCGATAGATGCGATGGGCGGGCAGGGGTGGCGTGTCGAGACGGCGGAAAGTAGGCGCGGCCTGGACCTCCCACGCCCGTCCTGCCTTGACCTCCACGAGCCAGGCGGCATCCCGGTCCTCTGTTTGCCACAACAGTTCCAGCCGCTCTTTCACCGCCGGCCGCGGAGCATTCCCCAACTGCAGGTAGGGCTTCACCAGGAAGGCACTCTGGGCGTGGAGGAAGGCGGTGAGCAGAAGGGCGGCCAGGATGCGCATGCTCCCAGGGTAGGACAGAGCCCCCTCCACTCAAAGAACCGCTGCAGGCAGGTACTCTCCGCTGGATCCAGGGGGCCTGGGCACGGACCACCTCCAACTCCCGCGGAAAGAAGGCAGCCATTCTTGTTGAAGACCTTGCCGCCAGCTATGAAAGCCCTATCTTCCAATCGTCGGCCCTCCCAGCTTGGCTGTCCAGAAGCCGGAGGTTATATGCCAAAGACCTTTGATTCCCTGATTCCGAGCATCGAGTTGCGGGAACGCGCTTGGCTCCAGGCCCGGGAGCGCCTTGCCCGCACCCGGCCGGCGCCGATCCTCCCTTCCGTCACCCTCTCCAGGGAGTACGGCTGCGAAGGCTACCCTTTGGCCCAACAGCTTAAACACCTCCTGGAAGCAGCCTCGGGGAAACCCTGGACCATCTGGGACAAGGCGCTCGTGGACAAGGTGGCCTCCGACGAGCAACTCTCCCGGGAACTCCTGGGTCATCTGGGGGATGAAAGCCATGCCCAGGATGTCCTCCGGACCCACTTCGGGTATCTCACGCATGATGATGCCTACGCCAAACTGGTTAAGCACATCGTCCCGATCGCAGCGGCAGGCTGCGCGATCATCGTCGGCCGTGGCGGCGCCATCGCCTGCCAGGACCTGAAGAACTGCTTTCATTTCCGCCTGGTTGGCAGCTTCGCGTTCCGGGCCTCGGTTCTGGCCCGCCGCCTGGAAATACCCCTGGCGGGGGCCGAGGAACTGGTCCGCTCCCAATCCAAGCTCCGGGAGAAGTTCATCAGCCAGTGCCTGCATGAGGACATCACCTCCACCCGCTGGTACCACGCGGTCTTCAACAACGAACGACAGAGCGTGGACACCATCGCCCAGGCCTGTCTGCAGATGGTTGTGTGCGGATGGCCCGACAAGGACACCTTCAAGCATGACGCACTGCGTGCTTCTGCCGTCCTTCACTAGGCCTTCTTCCTGCTCCAAAAAGGGCGCCGTCGGCGCCCTTTTTGGAGAGAGTGAAGAGCTAAAAAACTAGTGTGCACCCACCGCGGATAACAGCCGGGAGCCGGTCGCATAGCAGGTCTTGTGGGTGATGTGGTGTTCGAACTCGTGGCGGAATTTCTGCAGGGCTGAGTCCATGGGTCCGCAGGCGGCATCGCCCAGGGGACACAGGGTCCGCAGGCCGATGCGCGGGGTGAGGCTGGCGATGAGGTCCAGATCTCCCGGGCGCCCTTCGCCATGCTCGATGCGGTAGAGGATCATTTCCAGCCAGTTGCAACCTTCGCGGCAGGGCGTGCACTGGCCGCAGCTCTCATGGGCATAGAAGCGGATGAGGCGGAGCGTCGCCTGCACCATGCAGGTGTCCTCGTCCATGACGATGAGACCGCCGGAGCCGGCCATGGAGCCGCGCGATTTCATCACGTCGAAATCCAGCGGGCAGTCGAAGTCCTTCTCGTCGAACATGGGGGCGCTGGCACCGCCGGGGATGATGGCCTTGATCTTCCGACCGGTGCTGGAGCCGCCGGCCAGTTCCTCCACGAGGAAGTTCATGGGGGTACCCAAGGGCAGCTCGTAGATGCCGGGCCGCTTGACGTGGCCGCTGACACCGAAGATGCGTGTGCCCGTGTTCTTGGGGGTGCCGATCTTGGCGTACTCGGCGCCGCCCATGCGGAGGATCGGCGGCACGGCGGCCAGGGTCTCCACGTTGTTGATGGTGGTGGGCTGGCCGAAGGCGCCCCTGGCCGCAGGAAAGGGTGGCTTCACGCGGGGCTCGCCGCGGCGGCCTTCCAGCGAGTTGAGCAGAGCCGTCTCTTCGCCGCAGATGTAGGCGCCCGCGCCGCGGTGCACGAGGATGTCGAAGTCCCAGCCGGTGCCGAGGATGTTCTTGCCGAGGTAGCCGGCGTCACGGGCCTGCTGGATGGCTGCTTCCAGCTTCTCGATGAGCCATAGGAACTCGCCCCGGATGTAGACGTAGCTCATCTGGCACTGCATGGCCCAACCGGCGATGATCATGCCTTCGATCAACTGGTGGGGGTTGTACTCGAGGATGACGCGGTCCTTGAAAGTGCCGGGCTCGCCCTCGTCGCCGTTGCAGACCAGGTAGCGGGTGGACTTCCGCTCGGGTGTGTCCTTG
>CAIYNT010000328.1 GCA_903927605.1 uncultured Holophagaceae bacterium | reverse complement strand
GAACCTCATCACCATGCGGCACCTGGACGTGATGAACAAGGTCATCCTCGCCATGAGCTGCATCATGGGCTACAGCTACATGATGGAGGGCTTCACGGCCTGGTATTCCATGAACGAGTACCTCCACCACAGCTTCATGAACATCATCTCCGGCACTTACGGCTGGGCCGGCTGGCTGACCATCAGCTGCAACATCCTCATCCCACAGATTCTCTGGTTCAAGAAGGCCCGCGCCAGCTACTTCTGGATGATCTTCGTGGCCATCGGCGTGACCGTCGGCATGTGGTTCGAGCGCTTCGTGATCATTGTCATCTCGCTGCATCAGGACTATCTCCCCTCCGCCTGGCGCATCTACAAGCCCACCATGGTGGATTTCGGCGTGCTGCTCGGCACCTTTGGACTCTTCTTCACCATGGTCCTGATCTTCGCCCGGGTGTTGCCGGTCATCGCCACCACCGAAGTGAAGGCGATCCTGCCGGGTGCACAACCTTCTCACCATGGAGACGATCACCATGTCTGAGACCTCCTACGCCGTCCTCGGCATGTTCGATAACCCCGATGCGCTGATGCAGGCCATCCCGAAGGTCCTGGCCACGAACCTCGGCTCCGTGGAAGCCTACACACCCTACCCCATTCACGGGATCGATGATGCACTCGGCCTGCGACGCTCCCCCCTGGGCGGCATGGTGCTGGTCATGGGCATCCTCGGGGCCATCACCGCCTTCGGCTTCGAGTACTGGATCAGCGCCATCGACTACCCGATCATCACGGGCGGCAAGGCGGCGAACTCCTGGGAGGCCTTCATCCCCATCATGTTCGAGGTGACGGTGCTCTTCGCCACCTTCACCGCAGGCCTCGGCATGCTGCTCCTGCTGAACAAGCTCCCCCTCTTCGGCCACCCAGTCCTGTCTTCCAAGTCCATCAAGGGCATCACCCGGGACCGCTACGCCCTGGCCCTGGAAGCGGAGAGCGATGCCTTCGACAGCGCCGCCGCGGCCCGGGCCCTGTCAGAGGCCGGTGCCGTGGAAGTGGAGGTCCTGCCCGCCCCGGATCGCAGTCCCTTCCTCACCAGCGACTACATCCTGCGGACCCTCGGTGGCATCTTCGTGGCCTGTGTGGTGTCGGGTCTGGGCATGTACTTTGCCACCAAATGGTTCCCCCTGCTGCCCCCCATGCGGCATATCGAAGATCAGCCCCGACTCAATGCCCAGAAGGCCTCCAGCTTCTTCAAGGATGGCCATGGCATGCAACTTCCCGTGGCCGGCACTGTGGCCCGGGGATACCTGCCCACGGCGATGGGCACCCAGGATCAGGCCGCCAGCCTGGTGAATCCCCTGCCCCGCACGAAGGCGACGTTCGCACTTGGGCACAAGGTCTACACGAACCGCTGCGAGGTCTGCCATGGAGCCCTGGCCAACGGAGTGGGCAGCCTGACAGCCGCCTATGGTGGCAAGCCTGCCAACCTCCAGGCCCAGCAGTTCCGCGACTACCCCGATGGCAAGATCTACTGGGCCATTGTGAACGGGAAGAACGCCATGCCCTCGCATGCCCCCTATCTCACCGAGCAGGAGCGCTGGGCCGTGGTCCACTACGTGCGGGCCCTCCAGCGTGCCCAGAACGCCAAGGATGAGGACCTGAAGATGGTGGCCCCATGAGTCCGAACAAGAGCAACTCCACCCTCCTGCTCGGGAGCGCAATGGCGCTCGGCGCCGTGGGTGTCCTTGCCAGCTACGTCGCTGCCGGTCACGAACGTTTCTGGGCCAACTGGGTGCTCTGGTTCGTCCTCATGTTAACCCTGGGCCTCGGTTCACTTTTCATCGTGGCCCTGGAGCATCTGGTGAACGCCAAGTGGAGCGTTCCGGTCCGGCGCATTCCCGAACGCATCGCCACCCTGCTGCTGCCCGCGATTCCCGTGGGCCTCATCGCCCTCGGCGCCCTCCCGGTGCTGTATCCCGGCTCCCGGCCCGAGGCGGCTCACCATCCCATCCTCGCCGGCAAGGCCTTCTGGTTGAGCCTGCCTTTCTTCTCTGTGCGCACCCTGATCGCCCTGGGTCTGTGCACCCTCGGCCTGGCCGTCCTGGTAGGCGGTTCGCTGAAACAAGACACCACGAAGGATCCCTCCTTCAACCTGCGCGCCCGGAAATTCGCCCCAGCCTTCATGGCGATCTTCGCGCTGGTGATCACCCTGGTCGCCTTCGACTGGATCTCCGGACTGACACCCGAGTGGTACAGCGACATCTTTGGGGTCTACGTCTTCGCCGGCGCGTTCCTGAGCGGCCTTGCGGCCACCGCATTGGCCCTGCTCTACCTCCAGGATCAGGGCCGCCTCGGGGGCGTTCGTGGCGACCACCTCTTCAACCTGGGCGGCTTTCTCTTCGCCTTCACCGTGTTCTGGTCCTATATCGGCTTCGCCCAGTACATGCTGATGTGGTACGCCAACATGCCGGACGAGGTCATCTACTACAAGGTGCGGTTGGCGGGCTCCTGGCGGCTCATCACGATGTCGCTGGCGATTCTGCACTTCATCCTGCCCTTCTTCGCCCTGGTGACCCGGGACTCCAAGAAAGACCCGAAGCGCCTGCGCCGTGTCGCCTACCTGATGCTCGGTGCCCACGTCCTCGACATGTACTGGCTCATCTTCCCCGTGCTCGGTGGTCAACCCCACTTCTCTTGGCCCGAGCTCAGCTTCGCCCTCTTCTTCCTGGGCGGCATCCTCCTCTGGATCCGCGGCGCCATGCAGAAAGGCGAGGACATGCCCATCGGCGATCCCTTCCTTCGCGAGGGTCTGGAGTTCCGCCTATGAAGATCAACGACTACCTCTCCCCAGAAGAACGGATGCGCCTCGCCTCCGGCTTGATGGTGGTGATCGGCTTCATCTGCATCGCCGCCGTCTTCGGCTTCATGGTGGTGCCGGGCCAGCGTTACCAGGCCTACACCTCGTCCGATACACCCGTCCAAGCCGTCCAGGGCGAGACTGGCTGGCTGGATCCCACAGACTATCCAGTCAGGGTTCGGGAGGTCATTCCGCCCATCGACCCCAAGACCGTGATGACCCCCAATGCAACATTGCTGACGCGTGGCAAGGCCCTGTTCGCCCAGACCTGTGCCACCTGCCATGGTCCTGAAGGTAAAGGCGATGGTCCGGGTGGCGCAGGCCTCAACCCCAAGCCCCGGAACTTCACGGCCGCCACGGGCTGGAAGAACGGAACGCGGATCGAGGACATCTACAAAACGTTGGAGGAGGGTGTCAAGGGCAGCTCGATGGTGTCCTACAACTACCTCACCAAGAAGGATCGCATGGCCCTGGTCCATGTGGTGCAGTCCCTGGGCGCCTTCGACCACGGCGCCAGCGACCCCAAGGCCATCGCCAGCCTGGAGAAGCTCTTCGCCAGTGCCGGTGAAGTCATTCCCAACCGCATCCCCGTGGCCCGGGCTGTGGATGTTCTTTGCCGTGAGTATGCGGAGACCCACCCGCAGTTGCCCACGTCCACGATCCGCTGAGGCCCCATGACCATCCATCCACTTCGGCGCCTCCTGGTTCCCCTCACATTCACGGTTCTGGCTGCGTTCCCGTTATCCCTAATGGGTCAGACTGCGACACCCTCAGCTCCTGCTCCGACCTTCAAACCCGAGGAAGTGGGCATCGAAGAGAAGCTCGGCGCCACCATCCCCCTCGACCTGGTGCTGAAAGGCGAGGATGGTCAGCCGATCACCCTGCGCCAACTCATCGACAAGCCCACCATCCTGACCCTCAACTACTTCCGCTGCGCCGGCATCTGCACTCCACAGCTCAACGGCGTGGCCGAGGTGCTGAATCGCACTGAATCCATCCCCGGGAAAGACTTCCAGGTGCTCACTGTGAGTTTCGACGAGCGGGACGAGCCCGAGGTCGCGGCCCAGAAACGGACCAATTATCTAGGGGAAATCAGCCGACCTTTCCCGCCTTCCGCCTGGCGCTTCCTCACGGGACCCGGCGCCACCACCAGGGCCCTCGCCGACGCGGTGGGCTTCAAGTTCAAGCAGGTGAACGGCGACTTCGTGCATGCCGCTGCAATCATCTTCATCAGTCCCAAGGGGCAGATCACCCGCTACATGTATGGCACCACCTACCTGCCCGCCGACCTTCAGATGGCGGCTCAGGAGGCAGCCCGTGGCGAGGCCCAGCCCACCATCAACAAGTTCCTGAAGTTCTGCTTCAGCTATGACCCGGCTGGGCGCAAGTATGTCCTGAACACCACAGCCATCGGCGCCACCGTGACGCTCCTGGCCGCGGCCATTTTCTTGGCCGTGCTGGTCCTTCGGGGTCGAGGTTCCAAAGTCAAGCCAGAGGAGGGTGAATGAGCACGCATGCTTCCACCGCGCAGCCGAGCTATCTGGTGGACACCGGGGTGCGCAAGGGTCTGATGGCCTGGCTGACCTCCACGGACCACAAGCGCGTGGGTCTGCTCTACCTGTACTCGATGGTCACCTTCTTCCTCGTCGGTGTCGGCATCGGCTTCGTCATGCGGCTGGTGCAGCTGACCACGTTCCAGCACCTGATCTCAGCCAAGACTTACAATGCCCTGTTCACGGTCCACGGCGTGATCATGATCTTCCTCTTCGTGGTTCCCGGCCTTCCTGCGGTCTTCGGGAATTTCTTCCTGCCCATCCTCATCGGTGCCAAGGATGTGGCTTTCCCCAGGCTCAATCTCGCCTCCTGGTACTTCTACCTGGCAGGAGCCATCCTGGCCGTCCTGTCCCTCTTCACCGGCGGCGGCGCACCGGACACGGGCTGGACCTTCTATGCCCCCTACAGTTTGAGGACCGGCACCAATGTCACCATGGCCGTCTTTGCTGCCTTCATCCTGGGTTTCTCCTCGATGCTCACGGCCATCAATTTCATCACCACCATCCACCGCTTGCGGGCCCCCGGCATGTCCTGGTTCCGCATGCCCCTGATGAGCTGGGCCCTCTACTCCACCGCCTGGATCCAGCTCCTGGCCACGCCTATCCTGGCCATCACGCTGGCACTGGTGATCCTCGAACGGCTCTTCGGCATCGGCATCTTCGATCCAGCCAAGGGCGGCGACCCCCTGCTCTACCAGCATCTCTTCTGGATCTACTCCCATCCGGCGGTCTACATCATGATCCTGCCGGCCATGGGTGCCATCAGCGAGATCATCCCTACCTTCGCCCGGCGCCCCATCTTCGGCTACAAGGCCATCGCCTTCAGTTCCATGTCCATCGCCGGCGTGGGCAGTCTGGTGTGGGCCCACCACATGTTCACCAGCGGCCTGAGCAATTTCGCCCTCATGACCTTCTCGCTGCTGACCATGATCGTGGCCGTACCGAGCGCCATCAAGGTCTTCAACTGGGTGAGCACCCTCTACAAAGGCAGCATCGACTTCCAGCCACCCCTCTTCTTCGCCCTGTCCTTCATCTTCCTGTTCTGCATCGGTGGCCTCACGGGGGTGATGCAGGGGGCTCTCGCCATCAATGTGCACATCCATGACACCTATTTTATCGTGGGCCACTTCCACTATGTGATGTTCGGCGGCACTGGCTTCGCCTTCTTCGCGGCCCTGCTCTACTGGTTCCCAAAAATGTTCGGGAAGATGTACTCGAAGAAGGCCATCTACGCCTCCTGGTACCCCATGTTCATCGGTTTCAACCTGCTCTACTTCGGCATGCTGATCCTCGGCATGATGGGCATGCCCCGCCGCTACTACGTCCACCTGCCCCAGTTCCACACGATGCATGTGGTGGCCACGGTGGGCAGTTGGCTGCTGGTGCTGGGCCTGCTGATCTTCTTCGGAACGCTGATCTATGCCCTATTCAAGGGGCCCAAAGCCGAGGATAACCCCTGGGGCGGTGTGACACTCGAATGGATGATCCCCAGCCCACCCCCCCAGGAGAACTTCGAAGTCATTCCGACCATCACCCATGGTCCCTACTACTTTGACCAGGAGATCAAACCATGAGCTCAGCTTCGGAGCGCAAGGTGATTCCCTCCTCCCTGGGTCCCGACTCCGAAGGCTCCGCAGGAGCCTCCTCCGTCACCCATGGGTCGGGACATAGGGACGACTTCGGTTCCCGCCTCGGCATGTGGCTGTTCCTGGTCACGGAAATCGTGCTCTTTGGCGGCCTCTTCATCGGCTACTCCTACATGCGCGCCAGGTACCCAGCAGAGTTCCACCATGCGGGTACCGAACTGAACGCGACGCTGGGCGTCATCAACACGGTGGTGCTACTCACCAGCAGCCTCACCGTGGTGCTGGCCATCGTGGCCATCCAGCGGGCCGAGAAGAAGCGGGCCATGGCCTTCCTCGGCAGCACTCTGTTCCTTGGCCTCGTGTTCCTCGTTATCAAATCCTTCGAGTGGGGTGCCAAGTTCCACCATGGCCTCTACCCGAATTCCACCCACTTGGCCACGCTGCCGCCGGGTGAACAGGTCTTCTTCGGTCTGTATTTCACGATGACCGGGTTGCATGGACTCCACGTCATCGCCGGCCTCTCGGTGCTGAGCGTCATGCTGTGGTGGGTGGCCACGGACCGCATTCGGCCGGACCGCTACATCCACCTGGAGAACAGCGGTCTCTACTGGCACCTCGTGGACGTGATCTGGATCTTCCTCCTCCCGCTCTTCTACCTGGCTGCGTAGGAGCATCACCATGAGCGAACACGCCGAACATCTCGATCAATCCTCCGACCACGTGGATCGCCCAGGCTACGGCACCTTCATCAAGGTCTGGGTGGTCCTGCTGCTCCTCACGGCCGCCCTGGTGGGCATGAGCCACGTCAGCCAGACCTACGCCGTCTGGGGTCTGCTCACCCTCACGCCACTCAAGGCCGGGCTGGTTTTCTACTTCTTCATGCACCTAAAGTACGAGGGACCGCTGTTCAAGATCGTGATCCTGGTGACCCTTGGCACCCTGCTGATCTTCTTCGCCCTGCTCTTCTCCGACGTCGCTTTCCGCTGAGGCTCCCATGGACTGGATGAACCAAGCCGCCCTATCGGCCCAGAAGTCCGACGCGGTCTTCTTCTACGTGTTCG
>CAIYNT010000327.1 GCA_903927605.1 uncultured Holophagaceae bacterium | reverse complement strand
CGGTCGTTATCAATCTGCCCCTCTCCATCGCCATGACCGCCTACGTAGTCGTCAACGCCTGGAACTCCATCTTTGCTGTTTTCCTCAACGGCGTTGGCCGGATCAAGGTTCAGCTCGCCCTAGGCATCGTATGCGCCCTGCTCAATGTGCCGTTGGGGGTATTCCTTGGCCACCACTTCGGGACACCGGGGGTCGTCGCCGCGACCGTGCTGGTATGCTGCTTCGGGGCGGTCATATACCCCATCCAATACCGGCGGATCATCGAGGGCACCGCCAAGGGCATCTGGGCCCACTAATCCACCCTGCTAAATCGATTTTTTTCAAGAATTCACTCAAACCAATATCAACATTGGGTTTTCAGGTGAGGCTTCAGGTTCTGGCTGCTTATTGCGGCGTGAACTGGAGGAGATTGAAGACGGATGTCTGGATTAGGCTGGGTTGGGAATAGTGCTGAAGAAGGGCAGCTTTGGGTCGATGGCTGGACAAGTTAAATAGAATCCATTTATTACGATGAATAAGAGACTCATATTGGTTTGAAATATACACAACAATGGGTGGTTGAATTTATTTTTAGTGAAATTTCACATAGGTAGTCGGCCCTGAACAAGTCACAGATTCAGGTATGACAACAATTTAAGGGAACTTTCGGCATATCTGGTACACCAAAAAGGAAGGGGAGACCCCCGTATTTCTGGTGTACGAATGAAGCCAAAGCCGAGGCGGACGACGAAGGATCAGCCGGTGATCGGGTGGGAATTGGACCTGGCACTGGACCCGAACCACGAACTGGTGAGGCTGGCGACGAAGATCCCGTGGGACGACCTGGCGCAGGAATTCGGTCGTCTCTATGTGCCGGATCTGGGTCGTCCAGGGATCCCCATTCGCCTGATGGCTGGTCTGCACCTGCTCAAGCACACCTATGGCCTGTCGGATGAGGACGTGGTGAAGGGGTGGGTCGAGAACCCTTACTGGCAGCACTTCTGCGGAGAGGTGATGTTCCAGCACCACTTCCCGATCCACCCTTCGCAGATGACGCGCTGGCGGAGGCGCATCGGCGAAAAGGGTGTGGAGAAACTTCTGGAAGCCACGATCACGGCAGGGAAGGCCACAGGGACCATCACGGAGCGCAGTTTCGAGAAGGTCATCGTGGATACGACCGTCCAGCCCAAGGCGGTGCAGCATCCGACGGACGCGCGCCTGTATCGGAAGGTCCACGCAGCCATGCTGCGCATCGCCGGTCTAGAGGGGATCAAGCTGCGACAGAGCTACCGGAACCTCATGGATTGGGGCTTCCGCAAGCATGGCGGCCACGCGAAGGCCAAGCAGTTCAAGAGGGCGAAGAGGGTTCTGAAGAGCCTGAAGACGATGGCGGGCAGGGTGATGCGTGACGTCGAGCGGAAGATCGACGACGCAGGCTTCCAGAAGCACAGGGGCACGCTGATCCTGTCCCACCTCATCCTCACGCAGAAGCGCACGACCAAAGGCAAGGTCTACAGCCTGCATGCACCCGAGGTCGAATGCATCGCCAAGGGGAAGGCGCACAAGCCCTACGAATTCGGAGTGAAGGCAAGCCTCGCAGTAACGCACAAGGAAGGCTTCGTTGTGGGCGCCATGAGCTGCCCAGAGAACCCGTACGACGGCCACACGCTCGAGCGTCAACTGGAGCAGGTTGAGCAACTCACAGGCCGAATGCCACCCACGACCTTCGTGGACAAGGGATACAAGGGCCATGGCGTGGATCCTGGCCGAAGCGCGGTCCTCATAAGCGGCACCCGAAGGCTCAGCAAAATGCTCAAACGGGACCTACGACGACGAGCCGCCATCGAACCAGAACTGGGCCACATGAAATCAGACGGACTTCTCGGGCGGAACTTCCTCAAGGGAGTCGTCGGAGACGCCCAGAACGTCATCCTCAGCGGCGCTGGCCACAACATGAGGAAGATCCTGGCCCACCTCAGGGCCCTTTTGCGCCTTCTTATGGGCGAGCCCAGGAAGGCCATCCTGGCCCTCGTTACCTTGCTCGAAGCCGAGGCGGCCCCTCAGCAGGCCCTCGTGGCAGCCTAATCGCCAGCATGGGGTTTTTCAGGGCCGACGCATTACCCTCGTGGCGGATCTCGTCGATGGGACTCGCCTTGGCCTGGCCCATGAAGTGCTGGTCGGGGAAGTTGATGACGAGGCCTGGGTCCACACTTATGCAGCGGTAACAGTGCACCACACCCTTGGGGATGAGG
>CAIYNT010000326.1 GCA_903927605.1 uncultured Holophagaceae bacterium | reverse complement strand
GACCCGGCGCCACCGCCCCGAATGCCGGAACCCGTGCTGGAGATCGAGCTCGAACCCACGCCAGAGGCGGAGCCTGATCCTGAGCCGGAATTCGAGCCGATTCTCCTGGTTCAGGAGGATCTGATCCCTCCGCTGGCCACCCCCTTTCCGGAAGATGCCCTGGAACTGAGCTACCCGGCGCCCACACCCACGGCCCTGCCGCCCATCCCCCGGGAGGATGGGGAGCCCTCCGCCTTGGAGCGGGCACGCTACCTGCTCGTCAAGGCCAAGTCCTACCTGGTGCAGGACCGCACCAGCGAAGCGATCCGCGCCCTCGAGCAGGCCATCAAGCTGGATGGCGATTCGGCCGGAGCCTACGAGGCCTGGCTGCTGCTGGGGCGCCTTCGGGTCGGCAATCCCGCCTGGTCCACCCGCGCCATCGAAGCCCTGCAGACGGCCTCCAGGCTCAATACGCGGGCGGCCGAGCCCTGGGCCCTCATGGGTGAGCTCTACCACCGCAAGGGCTTCAAGGCGAACGCCCAGGGCTGCTTCCGCCGGGCCCTGGAGTTGGACCCCTCGGTGGCCGTCCCCGCAGGCTGGGCCCAGGACGTCCCGCCGCCCGCGCTCCAGCCGCCCAAGGAGGGACAGCCCAGCCTCATGGTCAAGCTGCGGGGGATCTTTGGGCGGGAGTAGGTCGTGGTTATGGGCTGTATGTTAATCGAGGCGGTCCCCTGGGACAGACTCCTCAATGGGAAATCCTGGTTGAGCTGTGACCTCCAGAGCCACATTTCCCTGGTCTCCCTTTCTGGCCCAGGACATGATGGGGCGTTGCCCTTAAAAATTCCACATGGGGCCAACTCCATCAACTGAATGATGGGGGGAGGTTCCAACCATGTTCGCGCAATTATTGGAGCACTCCGAAACATGACGCACAGCAAGAAGACTATCAACAATGACTGGCAGACGATCTGGGCAAGCAAGTCTCCGGACGAAACTGACTCGGACCTTTTATCGTCCTTGATTAAGGCAGATGGGTTTGACTCCGGCTTTAGCTTCTACACGGTCAGTGATTGGCTTTTGATGGTCGAGGACGCAGCCGAGAGGGCCAACGTTTCGCGCGAAAGTAGGGTTTTAGAGATTGGATGCGGATCGGGTGCGTTTCTCTATGCCCTTCATCAACTGAAGAGCTGTACCGTTAGTGGTCTGGATTACAGCCCCGCGCTGATCGAGGCTGCAATGAAACATTTACCACAGGGAACTTTCGCCATAGCCGAGGCGGCCAACATTCCTTTCGAGAACAGCACATTTGACTGTATTTTCTCGCACGGAGTCTTCTTTTATTTTCCTAATCTTGCCTATGTAGAGACCGTACTTCGAGAAGCCTACCGAAAGTTAAAGCCTGGGGGCTTTCTATGTCTGATGGACATGAACGACAAGAGGCATGAAGGCGCCTATCTTAATGAGCGGCGTAAAATGTTTGCAAATCCTGAAGAGTATGAGTTGAGATACAGAGGCTTGTCCCATTTGTTTTTCGATAGGAATAAAATTGTTGACTGTCTTCATAGGACAGGTTTCGATGCTATCCGCTTTTTCGACCATCGGGTGGCAACCTACGAACCTGCAAGGTTCAGGTTCAACCTCATTGCAACCAGAGGCCATGAGGGCCATTTTGAAAATAGAGTACAGGAACACCCGTGACTGCCAATTACTATGCGGATAATTTGGAGCTACATCTTGAGCGCATCAGTCTGCGCAAGGAAAAGAGTCCAATTGTTATTTACTTTGGACGGCCTAACAGTTTTTCGGACAACTCGAAATATCTTTATTTGGACGCTTGTGCAAACGCCTATGGCATGAGCCCCTTCTGGGCGACGACCAATCAACCCATCATTAACCTTCTCGGGTCTTTCGGTCTTCCGGTTTTACCATTGACTGGACAGATGGACATGGCATTACAGGTGCTGGTCAAGGCCGCAGTAGTCGTGTACTGTGTGAATCCGAATGAAGCAATGTTGGATACACGGGTTCGCGCTGCGGTTGCCGGGGCCTTCAAAGTACAGCTATGGCATGGTTTATTCGCGAACAATCTCGATCTGCAACTAACAGATCAGGCCTCTCTATCAGATCGCGGCCTAGCCTACCAGTTGTACGGGGCTGCGGAAGTGGACGCGGTGCTTTCGCCGTCGGCCCAGCATGATCAGCATTTCTCGGCCGCCTTCGGAGCACCTCATCTTATTCGTGCTGGCTATCCACGGAACGAAGTCCTATTCCGCCATCCCACGGTTCTAGAGCAATTGGGTGCAATGCCTGAATGTGATCTGTCTGCCGTATCTTCTGGTCCCCGGGTCCTTTTCTGCCCCACCTTCTCTAAAATAGGTCAGCCTGTTTGGCTTGAGGAATGGCTTCTGGCGCTTTTTCGCGAAATACATGTAGTTCTCGGGGTCACGACCTTCATCAAGCCACATCCGTTTGAAGCCAAAATTGCTCGGGCATTCACTTCAATCACTGACGGAGTATATGTAATCCCAGCCGTGGCTGATATATACCCATCCCTCAGGATGTTCGATTTAATGATCTCCGACTATTCTTCCCTTATGGATGATTTCCACCTGACCGGAAAGCCGATCCTGATTCTTCAATCGCCTGAGAGGGCTCACCTGCGCGAGGGGTACCTCTTCGCGGAGCTGCATCAGGAAAGAGTCGCAGGCATTGTTGAACCGGCAGATCTCCTCGAATCCATTCGAAGGGCACTGGCCGGAGATTTCGTAGGAAAGGGTACTGCATCCGACTATTCGACCACCCAGGAAGGTGCCTCCGCCCAGATCAACCAATTCCTTGCGAGTGTCGTTGAAGAGCGGTGCTCAAGGCGCCCCGAACTGATTGATCTTACCCAATGAATAAAATGAGAAATCGCCGCATTTTTACCCCTGGGCCGGTTCAAATGAGCCCGGAAATTCTTGCCTTGGGTGCTCAGCAGGTGCCGTATTTCCGCAACACGGAATTCTCGGCGGTCCTCAAGGAGTGCGAGTCTCGTCTCCTGGATCTTGCTTGTGCCCCCCGGGGTAGCCGGGTCATTTTTCTCGCTGGCTCCGGTTCTCTGGCGATGGAAAGCGTCGTCGTCAATCTTCTATCACCACAGAAACCTAGCGCGATTGTGAATGGTGGGTCCTTTGGTAAACGCTTTGTCGATATTTGCCACGTCCATCGGGTACCGGTGCAGGAGATTGTTGTGGATCGCGATCCACTATCTGAGCTTGGAATTCTTGCAAGCGTGGGAGATATCCACGCACTGCTGATCACGGGCCATGAAACCAGCGTCGGGCATCTCTATGACCTGGAATCGACAGGCCGGTATTGCCAGCAGAAACAGTGCCTTCATATCGTCGATGCCATCAGTCTGTTTGTTACGGACAGGCTCGATATGCAGAAACAATCCATTGATGCCCTTCTGCTCTCCTCGCACAAAGGCCTTGCACTTCCGCCTGGCCTAGCAATGGTTGTCTTGTCTCCAGGGGCCCTGAACCAGGTTCAGAAGCAGCCGGATTCTTTTTATCTGGATTATCACCGCTATCTTGAGGACGGCTTACGGGGGCAAACGCCGTTTACACCAACTGTTTCGATCATCCTGCAACTTCGTGCCCGGCTTGAACAATTGCAACGAGACGGAATGGACTCCGCCATCACGCAGGCACGGGGCCTTGCGATGCGTTTCCGGGAGGGCATCCAAACGCTGCCTCTTAAGCCGTATTCCCTCCACATGCCCAACGCAATGACCGCTCTGGAAGTTACTTACGGTGTATCGGCGCAACAAATCGTCGATGAACTCGAGAGAAGGCACGGGTGTGTGGTCGCACCCAACGGTGGCGTACTGCGGGACCTTGTGTTTCGCGTCGCACACATGGGTCATCTCATCGATGCCGATATAGACCAGTTGCTGCTCGGCCTCCAAGAAGTTATGCAATAGCGGTGTCGTTCGCCGGAGCTATTTTTTCCTGAGTCAGCGGAGAGGATCATGATTTCAAACAAGACAGTGGTGTACACCTCGGGAACGTTCGACATGCTTCACGTCAATCACCTCAGGATGATCGAATATGCGCGCGGCCTCGGCGACATCCTGATCGTGGGCGTCAATACCGATGAGCTTGTGATCGAGCACAAGTCCGAGCCCATTGTTCCGTTCGATGAAAGGATCGCACTCGTGCGGGCCCTCAAAGGACCTGATGTTGTGATTCCACAGCATTCTCTTGTACATTCCGACAAAGTGGCAAAGCTCAAGTTTGACGTCTTCGTTGTGGGCGATGACTGGAGCGGGAAGTATGACTATCTTGAAGACCTCGGTGTCTCGGTGATCTATTTCCCCTATGGCGCCGGAGTCAGTTCCACGAAGCTCAAGGAACGCATTCAGGCTCGTTATGTCCAGCTCACCCAAAAAGCCGACAAGCACTTTTCGGCGAATACGATCACGGAGTAGCAGGCATCTATTCAATTTCTAGGTTGCGGTGACGAGGCCTACCTAGCCATGGCGAGATTCGAGGTATTGCACGAACCTTCCAAATGCGGTTCAACCTGGATCACCTGCAGGCCAGACGTCACTTCCGCTAAGATCTCTAGCCTTACCAACGAACACCGGTCGAGGCCTTGCTGAGGTGAGCAAGGACTCCCTCTAGAAGGTAGTTGGCCTGCATTCTGGGGGCTGTGGGTGCCCCTGGGCCTAAGGTCCTGATAGCCGTAAAGGCAAGAGCCTTTGTGCTTTCCGGACGTGCTCAAAAAAAAATTAAAGATTCTTCGACGCGAACCCGAAAGGGGAAAGGTCGGGGGATCCCCCCACAACCTAACCAACCGACAGCACGGATGCTGTCAAGGCACATCACGGAGGATGTCATGCCCCAAATTCTAGGCAACGTCTCAGCTATGGCGGCCAGCCGTCAGCTCAACGTCAACAACCAGGGCCTCCAGCAGGCCATCCAGCGGCTCACCACCGGCAAACGCATCAACACCGCCGCCGACGGTGCCACCGATCTGGCCAACGGCACCGCGTTGAACGCCGGTGCGCTCACGGCCAACGCGCAGGTGATCGGTCACCAGCAAGACTTCTTCAAGGCCCAGGCCGCAGATTCCGACCTCCAGGAAGCCACCAATCAGGCCACCCGGATGGCGGAACTGGAAGGCACCACTGGGGGCACCACGTCCGCTGAATACTCGGCGGTCATCGGGCTTGTCTCGGCTGCAGCTACTGCTGCAGGTGCTGTCATGACAGGTATGACTTTCTCGGTGGATACCACCACTTCTTCAAGCGCTTTGGCCGCCATCGCCACGCTTCGTGCCACCCTTGCCGCCAGCATGGCTTCGGCCCAGAGCCAGACCAATCTGGCGCAGATCCTGTCTGAAAACGACACCTCCCAGTCGGATGCGATCATGGGCGCCGACATTGGTGCAGAGACGGTGAACCTCACCAAGTACCAGATCCTCATGCAGGCAGGCACCAGCGCTCTGGCCCAGGCGAACTCATCCAGCCAGAGTGTCCTCGCCCTCTTCAGGTAATCGGCTTTCCTAGACTGCCGGAGGGGGTGGAGCCCATCCACCCCCTCTGGTATGCCGAGGTTTGGAGAGGAGGTCCGTCATGACCGATCAAATAAGCTCGACTGTTGGCGTGGCGTCCGGATTCCCTGTGGCTTCCCTGGCGCCGGGCGCGGCCGAACCCGCCCCGGTCAGGAGCGGCTCGGCGAAGAATGCCGATCCTGCCCAGTCAGTGCAGGACGGTTCTGTCCTGGCCACCCCCGCGGGGTCTCCGGACCAAGCGGTTCAGCAGATCAACAACCACCTTCAGCAGGCCAGCAGTAAACTGCAGGTCCAGGTGGATTCAGAGACAGGAAAGACCATTTACAAGGTCGTAGATCCGACGACCGGGCAGGTGGTGCTACAGGTGCCTTCTGCAGGCGTGCTGGCCATGGCGCGGTCCTTGCAGTCCATGGACAGCCAGCAGGGCGCCTCCGGTTTCCTGCTGGACAAGAAGGGCTAGGCTCGGCCAGCGGAGGCGCGTGGTGTCTACGGTCAATTCGGTTCTCAGTTTTCAGGGTCTTTCGACGGGGATCCAGACCGATGCCCTGGTCAGTGCCATTCTTGCCCAGGATGGGGTTGGCGTCGTCCGGATGCAGACCCAGGAGACGCAGAACAACGCGACTTCCACAGCCCTGACCCAGATGAGGACGCAGCTGAACACCCTTATGGTCAGCATGGCGGCCCTCCAGGACACCTTCAACGCCCGGACCGTTACCAGCACCGACACTAACAACACCTACGTCACCGCGACCGCCACCGGGGCGGTCGCGGGAAGTTATGATCTTAACGTCAGCAACGTGGCCACCAAGGGGCGTATTTCCCCCATGACCGTACTCGGCTCAGACGGGAAAACGCTCGTTCCCCAGAACCTGGCGGTGGCCGATCCGAACCAATCTGTCCTCGGCAGCGCCAGCAGCGCCACCTTCGCGATTCAGGGCACAGACGGGGTTATCAAGACCGTCAACCTGACCTCCACCAACAACAGCCTGAACGGCTTGGCGGCTGCCATCAATGCCTCGGGAGCCGGGGTGACGGCGTCCATCGTCAATACGGGGACCGGGACCAAGCCCTACCAGCTGGTGATCACCGCCAACAGCACTGGGACTGGAACCACGAACGGCGTTGTCACCATCGCGGACGTGACCAATCAGACGACGGTGAATGGCCAAGCGGCGGCTGGCGCCGCGGTCAACACCCTCGGCATCACGGCGGGCACCACGGATGGCCAGACCAGCATTACCGGGCTCACTTCCAGCACCTCCGGCACCACAGGCCAAAACGCGCTCTTCACCCTCGACGGCATCCAGCTCACCCGGCAATCCAACACGGTGTCGGACGCGGTGAGTGGCGTCACCTTCAATCTGCTGCAAGGTGGGGAGACAGGGACCACCACCCTGACTGTGGCCCAGGATGATGGCGCCGCCACGGCCGGCATGCAGACCGTGATCACCAACTACAACAGCCTGATGACGACCTACCAGACGGCTTCCACCAATACCAAGAATGCGGACGGAAGCATCAACCAGGCGCCCCTGGGCGGGAACCAGACCGCCAGCGGCATCATTACCCAGATTCAAGCGGCCCTCACGGGCACTTCGGTCGGGCTGACGGGTAACTCCGCCTACACGAACCTGGCGAGTCTCGGTGTCACGACCAATGCCGATGGCACCCTCAGTCTCAGCACCACGACCTTCAAGCAGGCCGTCGACCAGGATCCCGCCGCGGCCCTGAGGCTCATCACCTTTTCGGGGCGCTCTTCCAATGGGATCCTGACAGTCACAGGTGGAGGGTCGCAGACGGCCACCGGCGCCGTGAATTTCACGGTCACCAAGAACGGCGATGGGACCTTCACTGGGGTCTTCACGGGAACGCCCAATGGCCCCATCACCCTCACTAGTTCGAACGGAACCTTCAATGGCACCGGGGACCTGGCCGGACTCACCATGGGGGTCACGGGGGCGGGTTCCGGCACCTTGACCTTGGCCCGGGGCGCCGCTCAGGCGGTCAGTGACCTCATTGCCCAGAACGCAGGGTATGGCAGCGGCGTTCTGGCCACCGCCCTGACAAACATTACGAGCCAGAATAATTACCTTGACCTTCAGATTGCGCAGGGCCAAGCCATGCTGGCGCAGCGGAAGACAGCCCTGCAGAATCAGTTTTCCCAAATGGAAGTGACCGTGGGACAGATGAAAGCCAGTGCCTCTAGCCTCCTCGGCGCCTGACCCACCTTTAAGACATTGCACGCGCCTGCCGAAACGAACAGAACGGGGATCCACCATGAACAGCTACGCCCAATCCGCCGATAACTATCTCGCCCAGCGGGTATTGGGGGCCAGCCCCGAGCAGCAGGCCGCCCTGCTTATGGAGGCGGGACAACTGTTCCTGGGGAAGGCCATCCGAGCCATGGAGCAGAAGGAAACTGCCCAGGTGGCCCGCTACCTGGGCCAGGTGGCGAAAATCGTCAACGAAGCGGTCATCCGCCTCAACCTGGAAGACGGGGGTGAAGTGGTTCAGAACCTCATGAAGATTTACAGCTGGTGGACCTCGGAACTCTTCGAGGCTGGGACCACCAAAGACATAGCCCGACTGCGGGTACTTTCCCACCATATGGGCCAGATCCGGGAAGCCTGGGAGCAGCTTCACCAGAAGAACCTTAAGGCAGCTTCAGCTTCCGGGTACGAATTGAGGGCCCAGGTCGTATGAGCGAAGGGGGGCTTCACACTGCCCTCGAACGGATGGAAGCCTGGGTGGCCGATCCGACCTGGGAGCCTGATCCTGGCCTCCTGGCCCAATGGAATGCGGAGTTCCAAACCGCCTTGGCCTGCGCCGAAAAGGGACCGGACTGGCCAGAACTGATGGCCAGGGCCCATGCTCTGGGCTGGCAACTGGAGAGCCGAACGGCGAAATTAGCCCAGCTGAAGGAAAAGGTTAAGGCAGAACTGGACGCCTTCGAACGTGGGGATCGGGCCCTGCGGGGCTATCGTGCGGTGGTGCGGTGATTCAAGGAAGGGCTGTCTGCGCACACTGACGAGGACCAGATATCCGTGCTATTCCTTGTGGGATTCGAGCATGCGGTCTAATCCCTGGGGCTGATGGTGGATCCCTTACCCACAAGAAGGCTTGATTGTTCCCTGGAGCCAATGGCCGCGGAGCATCAGATGGCCACGGCCGGGCGGCTCCTGGAGCAGGGCGAACTCGGCGCCGCAAGGTCAGCGCTGGTGCAGCTGCTTGAATGGGATCCAGGCCACCTCCTGGCCCATGAAGCCCTCCTCCAGGCCTATCTCCTGATGGGCAAGCCGGCCCTGGCCCACCAGGAGCAGACCCGGCGAGCCCTCTACTTGGCTGGCATCACCGGCCCCGCCGCGGACTGCGTCTGGGCCCACGCCAGGCTGCTGTACGGGGAGATGCCCGAGGGCTGGGATTTGTACGAGGCCCGCCTGCGGGCGCCAGGCCTGACCATGCCGCAGCGGCACTTTACCCATCCCCGCTGGGACGGGGAGCCCTTCCAGGGAAAGACCCTGCTGCTCCACTACGAGCAGGGCTTGGGGGACACCCTGATGTTCGTGAGGTATGCCTCACGGGTGAAGGCCCTAGGGGGCAGAGTCCTCCTGGCCGCCCAGGGGCCCCTTTCAGACCTGGTGGCCACCTGCCCCGGGATCGATGAGGTCATTCCCAAGGGCAGCCCGGTACCGCCCTTCGATGTCCACTTCCCGCTGCCTTCCCTGCCGTGGCTCTTCAGGACAGAACTGGCCTCCATACCGGCCGAGATCCCCTACCTCCGAGTGCCACGCCATGTGCCCAACCGCCTGGCGCTCACGGAACTGTTGGCCCCCAGGTCTGGGCGTCTCAGGATGGGCCTAGCCTGGAAGGGTAGCAGTGACCACCCCCGGGATGCACAGCGATCAGTGCCTCCGGATTGCCTCAACCCCTTGGCGCAGCTGCCTGGAGTGACTTGGTACAGCTTCCAGAGGGAGAGTGATCTGGCCGATCCTCTCCCGGGCATTCTTCCCCTGGGTCACCTGCTGAGCAATTTCTCGGATTCGGCCTTTGCCCTTGAGGCCATGGACCTTCTCATCACCGTGGACACCGCAGTAGCCCACCTGGCAGGGGCTCTGGGGATACCGACCCTGCTTATGGTCACCAACATTCCCGACTGGCGCTGGCTGATGGACCGGGTCGACAGCCCCTGGTACCCCACACTCCGGCTTTACCGCCAGCCGGTGCCAGGGGACTGGAATTCGGTGGTGCAGAATATCCTCACGGATTTGCTGAGTCATGCTTAAGCCAGACCACTCCATCAAGAATGATCCAGTGAAGGCAGACGCGAAAATGGACCTTGAAATGGCCAGTGAGTTGCATCGCTCGGGCCGAAGAAACGAAGCTCTTTCGGCCTATCGATGCCACCTGGAACTGCAACCGAATGATGCCCAGGCCTGGACAGCGCTGGGAGGTCTTTTCCTGGAGATGGGCCAGATGGAAGCCTCCCAGGAGGCCAGCTCTGAGGCCCTTCGCCTGGATCACAATCAATGGGCTGCCCAGATTAATCTGGCCAACGCCCTTAGCGGTCTAGGGCTATTTCAAGCCTCTGAAGAACGAAGCAGGCACGTATTGGCCCATTATCCCCAAAACCTGGACGCTCAATTTGCGCTGGTCCGCTGCCAATGCCTGAGGGGAGAGTGGGAGCAGGCCCGTGTCCTATTGACAGGACTCATCGCAGAACATCCGGGAAACCGGGACGCCCATGGCCTGCTCGTCGAAGTCCTGGTCCACCTGGCCCGATGGGAGGAATTTGGAGCCGCCATGGGCCGGGTCATCGGCCTCGATCCCCCTTTGCCGGCCATCGAGAGTTATGACCGAGCCCTCCTAGATCTGCGCCTGGGGAGGATGCAGCGGGGGTGGGCGGGCTACGAAAGCCGCCTAGACTGCCCAGATCTGATCGTCCCGAAACGCAACTTCAACCAGCCCCGGTGGGATGGCCGGTCTTTTGCCGGGAAGACGCTCCTGGTTCATTTCGAGCAGGGGCTGGGTGACACCTTCATGTTCGTCCGCTATGCGGCTTTGGTGAAGCCCCTTGGAGGCCGGGTGCTGCTGGAGGCCCAGCCGGCCCTCGCCGACGTGGTGGCCACCTGCCCCGGGGTGGATGAGGTTGTTCCCCATGGCAGCCCCGTTCCGGCCTTCGACCTCCACATTCCCCTTCTTTCCCTTCCAGGGGTCTTTGGGACAGACCTTCAGAGCATCCCAGCGGAGGTTCCCTACCTGCATGTACCAGAGAAGGTGCCCAACCGCGAGCGCATCAAGGGACAGCTGGCCGCAGCGGAGGGTTCGATCCGGATTGGGCTGGCCTGGGCGGGAAGTCCCCGCCATCCGCGGAATGCGGAACGTTCCCTGCCACCGGAAGTGCTTGCGCCTCTGGCTGCCCTGCCAGGGGTGTCCTGGTACAGCTTCCAGCTCGAAGCCACCGAGGAACCGCCCCTTCCTGGCCTGGTCTCTCTGGATCCCTCCATCCGTAACTTCTCGGATACTGCCTATGCCCTGATCGGGATGGATCTGCTCATCACTGTGGACACGGCCCTGGCTCACCTGGCGGGAGCCCTGGGGATTCCCACGCTGCTCCTCGTGGCCTTCTTCCCGGATTTTCGCTGGATGATGGGGAGGGGAGACACCCCCTGGTACCCCACCATGCGAATCTATCGGCAACCCTCCCCGGGCGATTGGGGCGCGGTCATCGGCCACCTGATGGAGGACTTGACTGCCGATTCCCAGGACCTTCCACGCACCGAACAGCCATGAAGACCTTCCCGAACCTGCCCACTGGAAAGGAAAATACGGTGGCCGAAGACCTAGGAAAGCTGCTCGAGGAGGCCCGGGAGTTGGAGCTTTCAGGCAAAGAGGGAGAAGCGCTCCTGGCCTACCGGAACCTGTTGCTTCTCCACCCGGAGGCTCCCGATGCCTGGGCAAGCTACGGGGGCCTGCTGCTCTCGATGAAGCAGGCGGTGGGCTCTCTCAATGCGTACTCCAAGGCCCTGGCCATCGATCCTGATTTCCTTCCCGCCTTGGCTGGCACGGGAAAGGCATGCCTGAAACTGGGCCGCGTGGAAGAGGCCGTTTCCTGGCTTGAAAAAGCCCTGGCCGTGGACCCTCGTCAGACGGAAGTCCGCCTGGATTTGGCCCGGTGCCGGTGGAGACAGGACCAGTTGGACCTGGCCCGAGCGGTCTTGGCTCCAGCCGTGGAACAAGAGCCGGGCAATCCGGTCCTCACGGGCTTTCTAACGTCCATCTTCATTCGAGAACAAAACTGGCCCGCCCTGCACCGGGAAATGCTCCGTCGGGTGGATACGGACTATTCAGGCGCGGAACTGGAATGGGAACGCTTTTGCGTGAACATGCTCTTCGGTGCCATGGCCGAGGGCTGGATCCAGCACGAAACCCGTTTTTGCCACCCGGCCATCATGACTCCGCCCAGACAGTTCTCCCAGCCCTTCTGGGATGGGGAGCCCCTGCAGGGTCGGACCCTGTTGCTGCACTGGGAACAGGGACTGGGCGACACCCTGATGTTTGTACGCTATGCCTCGAGTGTGAAGCGCCTTGGCGCGAGGGTGATCCTGCTGGCCCAGCCGGAATTGGCGGAGCTGGTGGCCACCTGCCCCGGCGTGGACGAAGTCGTGCCCGAGGGGAGTCCAATTCCCCCGTTCGACCTGCAGCTGCCGCTGCTCAGCCTGCCCCGGATATTCCAGACGGACTTGGCGTCCATCCCGGCGGAAGTACCCTACCTGAGCGTTCCCCAGAGGGTGCCGAACCGGGTCGGAATTCAGGACCTCCTGGCCCGCTCGAACGGGCGCGTCAAGATTGGACTGTCCTGGGCCGGCAGTGCCATCCACACCCGTGATGCGCAACGGTCCATCGCTCCGGGCGCCCTTTCCCCCCTGAACGCTCTGAGGGAGGTGGCTTGGCATGGCTTCCAGCTTGGGGCGACGGAAATTCCCCCCCTCCATGGGATGACTTCCCTGGCGCCCCTCCTGAGCAATTTCTCGGATACGGCCTTCGCGCTCAGCGGCATGGATCTGATGATCACCGTGGATACGGCCATGGCCCACCTGGCCGGCGCCCTGGGCATCCCGACCCTGCTCCTGGTCTCCTACATCCCCGATTGGCGCTGGATGATGGGGCGGGCGGACAGTCCCTGGTACCCCACCTTGCGCATCTACCGGCAGCCCAAGCCCAACGATTGGGGCACGGTCATCAGGCAGGTCGTTGAGGATCTTTCCGGCGAAGGGGTGGGTCCTGAACCTGGACCTGGGGATCAGGTGCCTGACAATGGCGCGGACCTGCCCTGACGGAACTCACCCCCACCCGAGGAAGGCAGCCAAGGTACCTAGGAGCCGCCCGTCAAATCAGAAACGATCCGAGCGAGGACACCGTCCCAGTCGCCCGGGGAGGTCTGCCGATAGAGGCGCATGGAGGGGTACCAGGGGCTGTCCTCCCGGCTCAGCAGCCAGCGCCAGTCCGGGTAGAAGGGCAGGAGCAGCAGCGTGGGAATGCCCAGGGCGCCGGCCAGATGGGCCAGGGCCGTGTCCACGGTGATCAGCAGATCCATGCCGCTGAGCGCGAAGGCGGTGTCCGAGAAATTGCGCAGCATGGGGTCCAGGATCACGAGGCCCGGCAGTGGGGGCTGTTCCGGGCTGTCAATCTGGAAGCTGTGCCAGGCGACCCCTGGTACGGAGCCCAGGGCCGCGAGGGACGCGGGTGTCAGGGACCGCTGCTGATCGTCCTTGTGGGTGCGACGCCCCGCCCAAACCAGGCCGATGCGCGTCTGGCCCTCGGACCGGGCGAGGGTTCGGAGGATCCAGTCCCGGTTAGGAACGTGCCCCGGGATATCCAGGTAGGGGATCTCCTGGGGAATGGTGTCCAGGGTCGTCTGGAAGACCTGGGGCAACGAGTGCAAAGAGACCTGAAGGTCGAAGGGTGGCAGGGGGGACCCGTGGGGTATGACTCCGTCGACACCCGGGCAGGTGGCCACCAGATCTGCCAAGGGCACCTGGGCGTCGAGGAGAACCAGGCCTCCAAGCGCCTTAGCCCGCCTGGCGTATCGGACGAACATCAGAGTGTCCCCGAAGCCCTGCTCATAGCGAAGCAGGAGGGTTTTCCCAGGGAAGGGCTCCCCGTTCCAGCGGGGCTGGGAGAAATGTCGTTCCGGTATGACCAGGCCGGGGATCCGGCAGCGGACTTCGTACTCATCCCAACCCTGGGGCATCACTCCCAGTCGCAAGTTCAGGTGACTGAGATTCCAGGCAACGATGTCAGGTGGAATCGGCAGGGTTCGTTGTAGCTCAACGGCCCGGCGGAGTCCGCCGAGGTCGCCGTCCATGAGGGCCGCGTGATTGAGCAGCAGATGGGCCATCCGATCGCCCGGGGTGCTCCGTAGGACCTGGTATAAAATCTGCCGCGCTTTTGTCGTGCTGCCCTCCTTGACCAGGATGGCCGCCTGTTCCAGGAGGCCCTCGGCGGTTCGTGGGCCGGTCCCTAATTTTGGATTCCTGTTGTCCTTAGGTTTCTTCATCCTCTGTCCGAGATTCTGCAGGCGCGAATGGTGCGGGGAAGTCAGGATTCTGGTGTAGCGGTGCGATGGTCAGAATCATTCCAGGCAAAACACAACCAGATTGAAAGGAAGGTCGTCCTCTTGACCCTGACATAATCATGTCACCTTAAAAAAAGGGAAACAGACCATTGGATGATATGGGAAATACCTACCCCATGAAGCTGCTTGAGAATGCGCGAGAGCTACATCGTTCTGATCAGCAGGATTTGGCTATATCTGCCTATCGCCAGTATCTGGCACTCCAACCTGAAAATGCTGGGGCGTGGGCCGACCTTGGGGATTTATTGTTGATGACGGGCAGCCTTGAAGAAGGCTGCGATGCCTGTGACCGGGCCCTTAACCTGGATCCACGAAACATGCAGGCTCGGCTGGCCCTGGCAGAGGGCCTTGTGAAGAAAATGGACCTGCAAGGGGCCACAGAGGTTCTGGCCGAAGCCCTTAGACAAGCCCCCGACAATTTGTCTCTACGCAAAGCGTTAGAACTTGTCTTTTTCCACCCAAGAAACAAACTTGACCATAATGCGGAATTCAAGCGCCATTTCGGTATCGAGCCCTCAGAGGAGGATGTCTTGAACTTGGCCTGCCGCAACCTCTTGTTGGGTGACATGCCACTAGGCTGGGATCAATTCGAATTAAGGTGGGATATATCGCTCTTTGAAAACCGGCCAAAAGAAATCATGCTCGCCGAACCTCAGTGGAATGGCGAATCGCTCGTTGGCAAGACTTTACTCCTTCGCTGGGAGCAGGGCATGGGGGACGTCATCATGTTCGGGCGTTATGCCTCCCTGGTCAAAGCCCGCGGAGGAAGGGTGCTTCTGGAGGTTACTGAGCCACTCATGGACTTGATGGCCACCTGCCCCGGCATCGACGAAGTCATCAAACACGAGGATCCGATCCCACCCTTTGATTTCCAACTGCCCCTGCTGTCCCTACCGCGGATCTTCCGGACGGACCTGGATTCCATTCCCGCGGATATTCCTTACCTGTCCGTTCCTGACCGAGTGCCACATCGCGAGGGCATCGACCGGATCCTAGCCGCCACTGAAGGCCATACACGGGTGGGGTTGGTGTGGGCCGGGAATCCCAGGCACATCAGGGATGCGGAGCGCTCCATTCCTCCCTCTATGTTGAAACCCCTCGAAGCCCTGCCAGTAGCTTGGCACAGCTTCCAAGTGGGTTCTGGGAGCCAGATGCCCTTCTCGCGGATCATTCCCATGGGTCCCGTGATCAGGGGCAGCTTTGCGGATACCGCATATGCCCTTTCCGCCATGGACCTGGTCATCACTGTGGATACTTCGATCGTCCATCTGGCGGGTGCCCTTGGACTTCCCGCATTTGTGCTGGTCACCGCCTTTCCCGATTGGCGCTGGCGGATGGATCGGGATGATAGCCCCTGGTACCCCACTCTGCGAATCTATCGGCAACCAGAAGCCGGGGATTGGGCCTCGGTTATCGAGAGGGTAGTAGCTGATTTGAGTGCTTGCGGTTGACGTCCCACCCGCTTCTATACCAAGAATGGTGGCCCTCAAAGGAGTACGCCCTGATCGGCGTACTCAGGATCCCAACCAATCCTCTGGAACGTTTTCTTGGGATTAATCTTTCAGATTTCACGGTGTTCGACCCGGAACGGGGCGCAATCACAGGCCTTGGCCAAGGCCCGAAGGAGGGGGGTTCCCCCAAGGAATCCACCGCAGCGCTGGAGCAAGGCTGCCGTTGCGCCAAGACCCATGACCCCCGTCAGATTCATCGATTTATCTCTCCAGGGGTTCAGTAAGGCCTCGATGGTCTGGTAGCTTACAATCCTGCTACCAAGTCCCAGCAGGGTCCATCGGCCCAGGGCGGCCTCAGCAAGGGAAGAATGGAAGCCCGGCTCTTCCAGGATGGAGGGGTGGTCTACCAGGAGCACGAGGGTCATGGCCGGGTCCCACCCGAGGTTCGATAGGATGTCCTGTGCCTCTTTCTGAGCGCTTTGAGTGGGCCATAGTTTGGCGGGGACTGCTTCGAGCCCAAGGGCTGTAAGCAGAGATACAGCCCCGGGCTCATTAGGAACTAGGCACGTGTAGGCTCCATTCACGGCACTGGTTAAACCGGAATCCGGACCCTGGTCTGGAAGGGAGAATGCAATGGTGCTGATGGAGTGGGCAGCAAGTGAGAGATCATCGGCCTCGAGACTCCGGGCTGGATCTAGGTTCAGGACTAATTCAGGGGCAAAGTCGAGCATGATCTTGGCCATGGATTCGCGGTAGATCTTGTCCCTGGCATAGCGATTGGGATCCAGGCATTGAACTTCGAATCCATCAAGGATTTCCAAACATTCAGGTGTACAGAATATTTTTAGTCCACATTCCGTCCCCTTACTCCTAAAGGTGGCTAGGAGGGCGGCTTCGTCGAGAATGTTGGGAAGCCCTCCCAAGGCTATGATGGCAATCCGTTTCGCCTCCTTGGCAAGGAAGCGCAGAATTTTGAGGCAATGGGAACTTCGTTCATAGATCTTGGCGGTGGGAGAGTCGGTGCTTCCGGACCGAAATCCGAAATCTACCGCGGCAATAGCGATGGGGGAAAAACCAGCTCGGGACAGGAAGGGTACTGCAGAGAGCCAATCCTCCTCCGTGCGGGCAGATTGGCGGAACATGTGTAGAAATGAATCATCCCCATGATTCCGCTTGACGATTCTGGAGAAGGATTCCTTCAGTTCAATATCGTTTCCGAACGCCGCATCTGCGACATGTACCCAAGCACGAAAATCATTCATCCATCGGCCGTAAGGGTTGGTGACCGCGTATGAATCGGCATAGGAGTCACTTTGACGGCTCAGAACAAGAAATTCCGGAATTAAATGCAATTTCAAGTAATCACGAAAAAACAGCATCATTCCCCAAAGATGGACATACTGCGACTCAATAGCTTGCTGAAGGTGTCCACGGTTCATCAAGAATCGGTCTCTACGGAAGATACCCACACTTATGAAGGCAAAGACTCTGCCAGTGTACGAGCAACCATTGAAGTAATGAATTAGATCTTCGCGACTACCAATGTGACAAACGCTGGTAGGGGATGGAGGTTTAGAATAGTCTGGATTATCCCAAGGTTTAAGGTTCCAATCGCATACCTTGGCCTGACATAGACACGCATCTGCACCCGCATCGAGTTCGTATAGCACGTGGGCTACACTGCCCGGTAGCCATGCATCGTCATCCCCCATGACCCAGACAAACTCACCGCGGGCCTCTTCCACACAGCGCAGGTAGTTCCGGTCGAAGCCAATTTGTTCGTCATTCCGGAACGCCTGCAGTTCTGGGTGGACCGCTTGGAAGCTGGTGATGAGTGCCTGCGTTTCATCACTGGAAGCATTGTCGCAAACAAGGACTTCTACAGTTCCAGGCGGCTGACTTGCCGCCTCACTGAGTCCACTCTCCAGGGCGTCCTTGAGGAACCGGGCCCGATTCCAGGTAGGAATACACAGTGACAGCCTGGGGCGGGTGGACATGGTTGCTCCATGGGTATTCGGGTGAGGGCGTCTGGGCCCGGGTGGATAGTTTCAGCCCTCTCGGCCCTCGGCGGGAATCCGGTAAAGGGCCACGATGGGCTCCCAGTACCCCTGGGCCTGCAGGATGAATTCGGCCGCGGCGCGGAAGCACCCTTCGCCGCCCTTCTGCCGCATCACCAGGGTGCTGGCCGACTGCACTTCCTGGGCCGCGTCGGCGGGGCAGGCCGAGAAGCCGACGGCCAGGATGACCGGAAGATCCACCAGGTCGTCACCCAGATAGGCGATCTCCTCGGGATTCAGTCGGTGCCTTCCGAGGATGGAGTGGAAGGTGGCCAGCTTATCCTGGGGTCCCAGGTGGAGTTCCTGGACGCCGAGCTCCTCGCCCCGCCTTCGAGTGCTGGCGTCGTCAAGGGCCGAGATGAAGCCCACGGGAATCCCGCTCTGGGACAGCCACTGGATGGCGGCGCCGTCCCGGGTGCTGAATGCCCGCAGGTGCGCCCCGTGGACGTCGTAGATCAGGTGGGAGCTGGTCAGGACGCCGTCCACATCCGTCAGAACCAGCCGCACGCGTCGGGCCGCCTCCACGGCGATTCCTTCGGTGACGGGCCCCGGCGGCCCAGGTAAAGCTTCCACCATTGAGGGCTCCATCGAAGGGACAGGTCCGATTCTGACCCATCCCAGGTATCGTGGAAGTAAATATCAATCGAGGTGCGGCATGCACACGGGGGATGCACGACCCCTCATCGTCTTCGAGATGGCCAACAACCACGCCGGAAGCCTGGAACATGGACTCCGAATCCTCCGGACCTTCGGCCCTCTCGTGAAGCCTTTCAAGGGCCAATTCGACTTCGGATTCAAGCTCCAGTACCGGGACCTGGATACCTTCATCCATCCGGATTTCCAGAACCGGATGGACCTGAAATTCGTCAAGCGTTTCCAGGAGACGCGCCTTTCCGAGGATCAATTTCTCCTCCTGCGCAAGGCCATGGACGACGAGGGCTTCATCCCTGTCTGCACGCCGTTTGACGAGGTATCGGTGGGCCGGATCGAGGCTCACGGTTACCGCTACCTCAAGATCGCCAGCTGCTCCTTCGGGGACTGGCCCCTCATGGAGCGCATCGCAGCCTCGTCGCTGCCCATCATCGCATCGACAGCGGGCGTGCCCCTGGAGGTACTGGACCAGGTGGTGAGCTTCCTGGAGCACCGCCAGCGCCCGTTGACCCTGCTGCATTGCATCGGCGAGTACCCCACCACAGCTGACCACCTGCAGCTCAACCAGATCGATTTCCTTAGGGCACGCTACCCTCAGCACCGGATCGGATTTTCCACGCATGAGTCCCCTGGCAACACGAGCTTGGTGCAAATGGCCCTGGCCAAGGGCGCGGCGGTCTTCGAGCGGCACGTGGGCATCCCCACCCCGGAGAGCCCTCTCAATGCCTATTCCTCGAGCCCGGACCAGATCGGGCCCTGGCTCGAGGCTGCGGCAGAGGCCCTCGCTGCCTGTGGCGGTACCTCCGGCAGGTACGAGCCCACCAAAGGGGAGTCCGACAGCCTGCGGGACCTCCGGCGAGGCGTCTACGTGACCCAGGCCATCCAGGCAGGAGAGCGGATCGACATCGGAAAGGTCCAGTTTGCCATGCCCAATGCACCGGGTCAGCTCACGGCCAACGACTTCTCGAAGTACGCGGAATTCAGGGCCCTGGCACCCATTCCCGCCCGAGGCGCGGTCTTCGTTGAAAACGTCGAACGCACGGATCACCGGGAGAGGGTTCTCCAGATCATTCAGAGAGTTCGCGCCCTGCTCAAGGAGAGCCACACTGTCACCTCTGAGAAGGCGGATGTGGAAATCTCCCACCACTATGGACTCGACCGCTTCGACGAAGTGGGCATGACCATCATCAATGTCGTCAACCGCGCCTACTGCAAGAAACTGCTCGTCCTGCTGCCCGGCCAGCACCATCCCGAGCAGTACCACATGAAGAAGGAAGAAACCTTCCACATCCTTCATGGCACCGTCCAGATGAAGCTGGATGGCCTGGAATCCACGGCCAATCCTGGCGATGTACTCACCGTGGAGCGGGAAGTCCGGCATGAGTTCTGGTCTGAAGCCGGGGCCGTCATCGAAGAAGTCAGCTCCACCCATTTCCGGGAAGACAGCTATTACACCGACCCAACCATCATGCAGAACCCCAGCCGCAAAACCCAACTCACCTACTTCTTCGGCTGACCGCATGAGGCTCGCCGACTATGTCTGGGACCGGATCGCCGCTGAAGGCGTGGAGGACGTCTTCATGCTCCCCGGGGGCGGATGCATGTACCTGGTGGATGCCCTGGGACGCCACCCAAGGCTGAAGTTCATCTGCAACCTCCACGAGCAGGGCACGGCCATCGCGGTGGATGCCTACGCGCAGGTGCGGGGGTTCGGCGCGGGCCTTGTGACCACCGGCCCCGGCGGCACCAATGCCATCACCGGGTTGGCCGCCGCCTGGATGGATTCGACCCCGTGCATCTTTGTCTCGGGCCAGGTCAAGAAGGCCGATCTGAAGCGGGACTCGGGGGTGCGGCAGCTCGGCTTCCAGGAAATCGACATCGTCTCCCTGGTGAAATCCATCACGAAATATGCCGTGACGGTGGAAGACCCCGACACGATCAGGTTCCACCTGGATCGCGCCATCCACCTCGCCCGCAGCGGCCGCCCAGGGCCCGTCTGGATCGACCTGCCCATGGACGTGCAGGCTGCCGAGATTACTCCAGACGACCAGGCGGCCTGGGTCCCGGAGCCTGCGCCCACGCCCGCCCTGGACGGGGCGGCCACCCAGATCCTGCGGGTCCTGGAAACGGCCCAGCGCCCGGCCATTCTGCTGGGTAACGGGGTCCGCCAGGCCGGGGCCGTAGGCCATGCCCTGGAACTGGCCGAGCGGCTGAAAGTGCCGGTCCTGACCACCTGGAAGGCGGCCGACTTCCTGCCCGAGGACCACCCCCTCTTTGCCGGAAGGCCCGGGGCCGCCGGGCAGCGGGGGGCGAACTTCACCCAGCAGAACGCGGACTGGCTGCTGGTGCTGGGGGCCCGGCTGGACCTCGGCCAGATCGCCTACATGCCGGAGCTGTTCGCCCGGGGGGCCCGGAAGTTCGTGGTGGACGTGGATCCGGCCGAACTCGGCAAGCTCCGCATGGACCTCGACCTGAGCCTGGTGGCCGATGCCGGGGACCTGCTCCAGGCCCTGCTGCGCGGCCTCCCCCGGCACAAGCTGCCGGACACGGGCGCCTGGCTCCGACGCACCCAGGCCTGGAAGGCCCGGTACCCGGTCCTTCGGCCCGAGTACCGGCTGGAAGAGGGCCACGTGAACGCCTACAGCCTGGTCGAGGCCCTGGCGGGCCTTGTGGGAGAGGGGGACCTGCTGGTGCCCGGGTCGTCGGGCCAGTGCAGCGAGATCACCTGCCAGGCCTGGCCCGTGCGGAAGGGTCTCCGCATGCTCAACAGCCAGGGACTCGGGGCCATGGGCTTCGGTCCCCCCGCCGCCCTGGGCGCCTGCGTGGCCTCGGGCGGGCGGCGCACCATCTGCATCGACGGCGACGGCGGCTTCCAGATGAACGCCCAGGAGCTGGAGGTCATCCGCCGCCTGAACCTGCCCATCAAGATCTTCGTCCTGGACAACCAGGGCTACGGCTCCATCCGCAACAGCCAGCGAGGCTACTTCCAGGGGCGCTACGTAGCCAGCGGCCCCGCCTCGGGGCTCACCCTGCCCGATATCACCACCCTGGCCGGGGCCTATGGCATCGCCACCGCCACCCTAATGGACCACCGGGACCTGGAACACAAGCTGCCAGCCCTGCTCAGTGCCCCGGGGCCCCTCGTCTGCGCGGTCCGTCTCAACCCCGACCAGCCGACCCTGCCCCGGGCCGTGTCCTACCAGCGGCCCGACGGCAGCATGGCCACCCGCCCCATGGAGGACCTGTTTCCCCTGCTGGACCGGGAGGAACTCCTGGCCAACCTCTCTATTCCGCCCGCAGAGCCCTGACCCGCTCCCACGGTCCCGGAGCTGTCCTCAGCCTTGGGGTCCCACGACGGGCAGTTTCTTGGGCAGGAAGGCGCGGTACATGTCGTGGACGGGAATCAGGTCCGGCGGGGCCTCCTCGTGCCAGGCCCACTGGCCGGCCAGGGGGTTGCCACCCTGGAAGCGCAGAGTGTCGTCCAGGGGCCCCGCCAACTCGCACAGGTAGAGCAGGGAGATGAAGTGGCCCCGGTCCCTTCGGGTGGGGTGGATCACCTCCCGGATGGCCAAGGGTTCCTCCCGGAAGCGCACGGAGGTGCCCAGCTCCTTCCGGGCCACGGTCTGGACCCGCTCGGCGCGGCTCTCCTTGTAGCGGATGATGCCGCCAGGGATGTGCCAGCCCGGAGAATGCTCGTAGCCGTCATCCCGCCAGGTGAGCAGCACCCGGCCCTCCGCATCGCGGATCAGCAGATCCACGTTGATCATGGGGGTGTGGCGGGTGACGAAGAGAAAAACAACCTCGGGAAGACCCTCCTGTGGGTCATTGATGGTCGATTCGATGGCCTGAAGATGGCCGGAGATTGTAATTCTAGGACCGGGCATGACGACCGCCTAAGTTTTGGCGTAAGGGACGGCCTTTGCAGTTTAGATCGTGTGGTTCCTAAAGTACAAGCTGTAATCAAGGCATTTGCGTTTCAACCAGTAGTAAAGGAGTTCCGGCGAGGCCGATTCCGAAGGGCGGGAAAGCCCCTTGCAATACTCCATGTAGTCAGGTCGCGGCATAGAGAACCGTTTCGCTGATTAAGGAGGTGTAATTTCTAAGATAAAATTGATAGCCGACACCGAGACTATTCAAATAGAGCGGAATTTCCCATAGGTGCTCGGGGGAGTGATAGACGCAAATCGCAAGGTCTGGACTGTTTTTTAACAGGATGCCCTTGGCTCCTTTCAATGCTTCAAGTTCTGCCCCTTCGGCATCCATACAGATAAAGGTTGGGTTGAATCCTGGCAGCGTGTCGTCAAGAGTTATGGTTTGAATAAAGGCCTCTCCGCCTTCCAGAATCCTTGATCCAAACCCAGTGGGAATCTCCCGGTCTCCGTCGTGATTGGCGCTAGTGAAGGGCATCATGGCATTCCTGGAGTAGGCGGCACAGGGGAAGGCCACGATATTCTCCGCCACCGCTGCACCATGTTGCGAAAGGTATTTTGCCAGCTCGGCGAAAAGCCACGGGTCGGGTTCAATGCAGGCCACTGACATTACCTGGCCGTTCAGTTCGTTGAGCAACCTGATTATGCTCCCCGTATCAGCCCCACAACATATGAACTTCGAATAACCACGACGTAACGGCAAATCCTTAGGGAAATACTGCTCCCTCCCTGGACTCGCCGGAAGGGGGGCCCCTTTGCGCGTCATATGAGTGAAGATGACCTGAAAGTAAATCTCACGGCTCTGTTCATCAGAAAAAAGATCCATGCAGCTCACAATGCGATTTTTTCGGTTCAAATAGAAATCAAAACCGCTTCTTTCAAGTTCCGGGGGTTGATTAAACGGGTTGTGAATCTCATAGACATCATGAAGGCGGATGATGTTTTGAAAGCCCAGTCCTTTAAGGAGGGTAATGATCTCCTCGTGACAATCCACTCGGCCAACACAAATGACAACAACAGCATTTCGCTGCTCATCTTCGTTGGGTTCGTAGTCGAAGGGGGACGCGGCGGGTATTCCCATATACCTGTCTCCCTTCTTGAATGCCCGATCGAGGACAAGCGCCGGGAGGAATCCATAGATGCCGACCACAATTTCCATGAAGGGCCAGTGACAACATTCACCGGCCCCGTAGACTATGATCTTTCGCCCGGCGAAAGCCTTTCGAATGTAGAAGCTGTCCTCAGGAAATCCGGTCTGATTGAAGAGCTGGATCAAACCCTCCCTGTAACGGTCCATTCACGACTCCTTCGGAAGGACGCCCTCGATCACAGCATACATATCGGTGTCACAAAGATGCTTGGTGTTGTGTCGCAAATATACTTTATATTCGGGACAGATACTTTTGACTAACAACGGTATCTCGAAGATGGACCAGGGTGCTTGATATGCCCCGATGGCAAGTTTTGGCCGGAATCTGGCGATAGTCCTTGCCGCGCCCTTGATTGCTTCCGGGATGACATTGCCGCCAACATCCATCTTGATGAAGGTGACCTCTTCCGCTTGAAAAAAATCATCGAGGCTCACGACCTTGATCTCAATGTCTCCGGCCTTATTTATCGACCCTGCCTGATTGTGCAATGCAGAGCCAGAGGCCGTAAAACAGAGTACCTCAGAATGCGACCACACCCCCATTTGATGGCAGGAAATCCTTTCGTGCCCAGCGGTCTTCTTCACCAAGGTCTCGTAGCAATGCGGGTCGGGTTCCAGGGCGTAGATGTGGCGATACTGTAGGTCCTGCTTTGAACAGGCCTGGACAAATGTTCCTACCGTATCACCATCAAAGGCGCCTACATCGACATAGGTTTCCCCGGGGAGCAGGTTCAAGACATCGTTATTAAAATAGTAGTGGTCCTCACTTATCCCATCATAGTTGTCAAACCCAAATTCTAGATAGGGCTCACTGAAGGAGAATAGGAATTTTTTGAATAGCTCCAAGTTACCATCAGAGATAATGAAAGCAAGCTTGGCCGCAAAAAGATCCTTCGATTTCTGGTCCGCGAGCATCTCATAAGCTTCAGCAATTTCATGCCGGCGCGTGCTAAGTGCCTCACGAACGGTTTTTGGATGACATAGAACATCATAGGATCTAAGCAAAATCTCTGTGTCTTGCATGAAACAGGTGAAAAGGAGCTTGGTATTGACGCTCCGCTCTTTGCACATAACTAGATCGGGATTAAAACCACTCTGTAGCAACTGCTCTGCAACTGCCTCCATGAATTTATTGGTGCTGATCACAATAAGGCTTTCACGGTGGGCCCTTTTTAGCTCCTCAAATGTGATGACAGGGAGTTTACTGAAAGTGCTTCCCACCAGGGACGGTTGGTTATCGCAAAAACAAACAGGGAAGACGTTGTTCATGTTGAGCATGTTCAGCAATTCTTTCCCAAAACCTCCTGCTCCAAACAGGACGATTGGCCTGCCCTCTCCCACATGGCTAGATAAGACGCCAAAAACCAAATCCAAAAAGGTCAATCTACAGGGTGCCAAATCGACCAGTTCTTCGATCGTGGCAAAAATATCGATCATGGATTCTCTCCTGCATTGTCAAGAACCGCCACGCAAACATCCTCCCCGGCAAATGCAGAAACAGTACATAGGATGCTGTTCAAATGAATTTCTGGCGCGGTGACAAGAACCACGTCAGGGCGCAATTCCTGGAGTGCTTCATAAGGGAAGATGGGAATGCCTTCAATAAGCTTTCCGTGCAGGACTTGGTCACGGTCCAGAAACCCGACGATATTGCCGCTTCGTATCTCACTGTCACGGAGAAGGGCCATCGATGCCGCACAAGCCGGGGCAATCACCACCCGACTGGTCTGGAGCCTCCATGCCTCGGGCCTTCCTCCCGATCGCCGCAGAAGCAGGGGGGCCTGGTAGAAGCTTGCAAACGGTGTGGGCCTAGTATCGGCCGTTACCTGCCGGAAGTCCCCCAAAACAAGCTGCTGGGGATTGGTGCAAACAGCCTCACGCTCGCGTTCCTTGATCTTGTCTGCAGCCCTTTCCAGCAGGGCCTTTCCCTGTCGACTCACCACGGCTAGATGCCTTTGGGCAAAATGTTCCGCCACCAGGCCGTGCATTTTCAGCAAAAGGTACATCTTTGCATAGGCCGCAATGTGCCGTGAGTAGTCATAGCCGCCGAAGTCATCTGAGTCACCGGGTAATTGGCGTGTGTGCAAGGGTTCGAAATCGAACGTCAGCCAAACGCTTTGGGGCCGAAGAGCAAGCATGGCGTAGGTGAATCCATACAAGTCGTCATCACCGCAGTTGTCAGCAGTAAATATGTATTTTACAGCAACCTTCCCGCCTCCCATGCTTCCAGCCCTTGCATATCTCGCTAGATTCTCGAGAACCCGAGGAAAAACGTCCCTTTGTTTGATTCGAAAAAACGAAGAAGGAGTACCAACATCCAGGGAAGTACAGACCCAGCGAATTGTTCCGTCGGCCAGGCCGTCATAGATGGCCTGCCTAAACTCGACCGCATTGGTGTATAGGAAGATGCGGATCCGTCTGGAAACAAAGTACTCGATAAACTCTTCGAAATCGGCCAGAAGAGACGGTTCACCACCGTTGAAGTCAACGGCGGCATCCCACTCGACATCATCTGCAGAGAACAGCCTCAAAATGGCCAGAGCATCGTACTTCGATTTAAGGAAAATATTCTGGCCGGTCCTCTCAGTGTGATCTGTATAGCCGCAATAGTTGCAACGGAGATTGCAAATGGTGGTGTGCGCCAGATCGATATGGCCAAGTCGTGTGAAGTCCACGTCTTTGAACCGTTTCTCAATCACCATGTTGCAATGCTTGCAGGGGGTGTCGCTGTGATCATCGTTGAGCATGTCGAAGATATGCCTTCTTTTCTCAATGATCATTTCCTTTGTAATGGTTAACCCCACAAGTTCATCAGCGTCCAGGGATGCCCAGAACAAAGGGGAGGAAAACTGTCCCAACTGGCAGGCATGAATCCCTTCGACACCGAGCCGGAGACCGCTTTCAAGCTTTCGGCACGATTTGACAATATCGTCACCGTTGAAGTTCATTCAGACTCCCTGTCCATAGGTCCCGAGCGAACCGGGGCCAAGAAAGATCGCCTTGCGGATGGCAGCTTCGAGACCCATGCCCGCATAGTCCTGGGCGCTGAACCAGCATCCGTTGACGTCGCAATCCAACAAGGCCCCCAGCAACACACCTGGAATTACGCTCTCAGGAGGATGAGGTGCACTGAAGTTGGTCATGTCAGTCCGGACCCAGCCAGGATCCACCGCGCAGATCGAAACCCCGCTGCCGCTAAGAGTGGGCGCCATATCGTGCACAAACTTGTTGAGAGCCGCCTTACTGCAGGCATAACCGACCTCTTCGGGTCGACGTTCTATGCTGCTTGTAACATTGATGAGGCGGCCGAAGCCGCGCTTCACCATGGGAGGAATCAGCCTCTGGCAAATATGGACCGGCGCCACGGTATTGACCATCAGGCATTTCATAAACTCCCGTGGCTCTATTGATCCAAGCTGCGAATGGTTGGCAATACCCGCGTTGTTGTAGACGATATCGATGTGCGGCACCATAGCTGTTAATCGGGAAAGCATCGTTTCCAACTCTTGCATATCGCCCAGATCAGCAGAGATTGGTATGGCACTTACGCCAAAGGCGGTACATCCCCTTACAACTTCCTCTACATGGTCAATGGATCTGCTGTGGGCGACGATATTCGACCCTAGCTTTGCCATTTCCAAAGCTATCTGACGCCCTACTCCCCGGGAAGCCCCGGTCACGAGAGTCCAGCGGTTAGTTACGGGCACTACGGGTGGAACCTGGGCGGGTACGCTCCATGGTGAGATAGGTGGCCTCTTGATAGCACGAATAAGGTTGTAGCCCCTGTCATAGCAGGCGAGAAAAACGTTCTCAATACCAAGGGCCGCCAGTTGGGCGCAGATGGACTCGTAGTTTCTTACAGTGATCACCACCACAAGTCCCCTGCGCAGATCTGCAAGCTCGGCCGGCGAGATACATTTCCCCCCAAAAAATGCTTTTCCCCACTTGTCCTGCGCGTTGTCGCATAGGTAGTCCGGGTGTCGGCCTAGGGCCAGAAGCAGCTGCGGATAGCAGTCCGAGAGAAGGGCGCCTAAGCCGAACAGACACATCCGATCGGCTTTTGCGACAGCATTCTTTAAGGAGTCGAGCGAATCTTCGTGAATGGCAGACCACCTTTCCCTTGGCGTCAGAGATTTAGAGGATGCAGGCCAATGGCACGCTTCCTACCGGCGGATCATATGAAACATTTCTAGCAATCACGTTTGCTGAAGATTTCAGTAACTCAACAATCCTTTGTTTGCCGCCAGCGTCTGCTTCCCAGTACTCTTGCAGTTTGAAAAAAATTTCGTCGTTGACGATAGCCACGTTTAACGCCGCAGCCATATGAAAATACTTGAAACCGTTCGTTTCATCACCAAGACACAGTGCACGTGCACTATAGCGCAGACTCAGGGTGGCCAGTTTGTCCACCGCCTGCGGCAGACGTTCAGTGACTTTTGAATGGACAAACGTCGATGCAATATCGGCAAATTGATAAACGAGTAAATATGGGCCCACGATTTCAAGCAGGTTGGAGGAGGCAAATAACGAGTCGCTTCGCGAATGGACCCGATGCAAGAGAAGTGGTTCCTTGATATATACAATGGGGAATTCGCAGCTAATGCGGAAGTCTTGGAGCCTGGTGCCATACCATCTGCTAGCCAGGCTCGAGGCGCCGCCTCGCCCATACGTGACCTTCCTGCGGTACATCACCTGCGAAATGCTCGGGTTGACCGCCGCCATCATGTAGACAGCCGCCTGCTCAGGTCCGGGAATGACACATGACTGGTTGTAGAAGGGGGGTTCTTCTTCCTTCTTACCTTCCTCATCGATGATGGTTCTATGCACCAAGGCAAATCCGGCGTTTGGATTGGCCTCAAGCGCGGATACACATCTTTCAATATATCCCTGTGCGAAGGCATCATCGGAGCAGAGTTCGACATAATACTTGCCGTGGGAGTGAAACAGGCAATTACTGAAGTTTGCATCACTTCCGAAATTGATGCGATTTCGGGTCATGTACATCATGCCCGGATATTTTCTTGCATACTCCAGCGCTATATCCCACGACTCATCACTCGACGCATTGTCCGAAAAACAAATTTCAAGGTTGTCATAGTTCTGCATTACGACACTATCAAGGCATTCCCTAAGATAGCACCCGTAGTTGTAGTTGAAAATAAGAACACTCACCAGGGGATATTTGTTAATGCTCGGGAGAGGTTCGGAAGTGTCAACCGTACTTGGCACATGGGCAAATTCAGTTCTAAGCACATAGGCAAATTCGGTAAACGGATCCGCCTCCATTTTTCTTATACATTTTTCAGCATACTCTGGATCAAATAAAACGTCAGAAGTCAGACAAACGGAATATTTCCCTCGGGCCATGCGCAGCGCGTTTTCAAGATTATACCGCGGCCCGAGGCACTTTTTGTTTCGAGTCAGGGTGACCACGCCAGGATATCTAGCGCAGAACTTACTCCCGATGTCCCACGACCCGTCAGAGGTGGAATCGTCAATAAAGATGATCTCGATGTTGTTCAGTGTTGACTGTCCGGCAATCGACTCGAAGCATTCTTCGAGATGTTTTCCCTCATAGTTATAGATTAGTACTGAAACAATTGGGTTTTCCTGGTCTGCCATTATGGGCTGCTTCATTTTTCACACTCCTTGCAAAATCCGGGAAGGTATCGGCGATAAAAGTCCTGGGATCCGTAGGAATTGTCAGGACATCATTCGTGGCTAGCCCATTCACCCACCCAGGCAGCATCAAGGCAGAAGGTCGCAGGCTTTCTGCGCTCCTCCAACAATTCACCCTCGTACGGAATGAAACGAAGGGATGCCGGATATCGAGGGGGTATCCATACAAATTTGGTGTTTCGAATTGTCCATTTATTTCCTTAAATAAGTGCTATTGCTTTTGTTGGAACTTTGACGGGTCAAGTTCATACTGCAACCTTTGCAGACATAATTCGGCGTGTTCATCAAGATCATCGTATTCGCAATAGTCGTTCATGGTGCAGTTCTGACAGGGGTTCAATTCGGGCTTGCGGCCAGACAAGTGCTGGATCTGGAGTCGCTTCAATCGATCGCCTTTCCAGATCTCGGATAGCGAATGGTGGTGGAGATCGCCTAGAAGGTTCACGCGCTTCCAGTCCACGCAGCAGGGCACGACCTCGCCGTCGGCCTGCACCTGCAGGCCCTTGAAGATCTGGGCGCAAACCTGGCGCGATTTGATAGGGGCGTTTTCCCATCTGAATTCATGGCTAAAAAGCTCGGAATCCAGTTCTGGCCACATGGGCACCAGTTTCTCGATGTAGTGCTCGTCGCTGCAGGGCTCAACAAGGGTCCTGAAGGCCTCCTCATCGCCTTCGCTCTTGATGGCGCCGTGATGGATCTTGAGGTGGATCCTGCAGGCGTCCCGGGTCTGGTAGAGGGCGTGCAACTTGTTCGTGAAGGCCTCGAAGTCCATTCTGGTGCCGCAGGTCTCCAGGTAGTCTGCGGCATTCAATCCCTCAATGGAAATGATCAGGCGGTCAAGGACCTTGGGCAGTTGGCGAATGAGATCCTCGTTGAGCAGGAGGCCATTGCTGAGCATCTCGATGCGTTCGGCGAAACCCCTCTCCCGGGCGTATCGCAGCATCGGTACCAGGTCCTTGTTTAATAGGGGGTCGCCATTTCCGCATATGCGCAGCAGCTTCACCTTCGAGGGGAACGCTGCCAGGTCATCGATGAGCTTCACGAAGAGCTCGTAGGACATGAGGGCCTTCTTGAGTTGATCCCCTTCGATGCCCACGGGACAGAAGCCGCACTTGAGGTTGCAGTAGCCCGATGGTTCGATGTACACCACGAGCGGCGTGGACAGGGGCACGGCCTCGTGCAGCTCAATGCGCTTGTGGCTGATCTGGGAGAGTTCGTGGCTCTTCATGGAATCTCCTTACACGCCAGATTCATGCCTTGGCTCGCATTTCCTGGGGCCCAGGCCAGGCCGAGGCCCGCATAGTCCTGGGCCGAAAAGAAGTGGCCATTGACATTGGCATCCAGAAGGGCCCCAGCAGCACCCCGGACAGCGCGCTTTTGGGGTTGTGCAGGGCCGCCCGAGGGCCCCCCCATATCCGTCGCAGCCACCCAGGGTCCGTGAGGCTGACAATACCCCCGGTTCCGGTGGTTTGCATCGCGAGTTCATGGAAAAGCTTGTCCAGGGCAGCCTTGCTGCAGGCATAGACCCTGCCGCCATCTGGCCCTGCATGCTGCTCGTCATGTGGACGATCCTCCCGAAGGCGCGACTCTGGATGCCCGGTACCCCTGCCGGGCAGATCAGGACTGGGGCCACGGTATTGATGGTAAACGTGGAGAGATAGTCCTCGGCAGTGACCTTCCAGACCCCATGGGGATGTGGGAGCGAAATCCCTGCATCGTTGAACGCGAAGCCGCCCCGGGGGACGCACGATGGAAGTAGCTCCAGGAATTGTAGAAGCTCGGATGCGCAAAGACACTTTCCAGGCACTGGCGCAGGTTGCGGCCATAGTTGTAGTTGAACAGGATGATGCTAACCATGTGCATGGTGTGATGGCGAAGATCGGGCTTCAGACTCATGGCTACCCTTCAGGGCTCGTTGGAATAGGGTGAAGGGGGAAAAGAGGTATTAGGCGTTGGGCCTCATCGTCTAAGGAATCTTCCTCAAAGCAGCGATGGGCGTTGATCTCGCACTCACGGCAGACCGTGCAACAGTCCTTACCCTTGAGGAGCATGGATCTTCGGAAGGCCTGGAAGGCTTCACCGTTCCAGATATCCAGGACGGATTCGGTGTTGCAGTCCCCGAGGATTTCGGGATAGACGATGGAATAGCAGGGCACCACCTTGCCATCGGGATTGATCTGGAAGGTGAAGAAGGGCTGGGGGCACACTTTGGCTTCTACTGGCGTGCGCCCGAACTGGGTCAGAGTCCGGTCGGACTTCTCCAGCACACCGGTGTAATCCACGAAGGGGAAGATGGGACCCGCATGCTCGATGGAGATGAGATCGCAGATGTCCCCGAAGCGGTGGTAGAAAGCCTCTTCTTCCTTCTCTCCATCAAGGGCGCAATCGATAATCTTGATGTAGAGCTGGCAGCGGCCTTTGTACTCGTAGAAATACCGGATGTTGCTCACCAGTTCGTCGAAATCAATGGTCGCACCACAGATCTCCTTGTACTTCACCGCGCTCATTCCCTGCAGGGAGATGGACAGCCGCGAAAGCCCCGCTGAGATCAACGCGTCGGAAAGGGCTGGCGTGAGGAGCGAGGCGTTGGTGAGGATCTCGGTTCGCTCTGCCACACCCGCTTCGGTCGCATAGGCCACCATCTCCGGCAGACCCCGGTGGAGCAGGGGCTCTCCCATGCCCACGAAACGAAGGGTCTTCAGCTTGTGAGGAAACCGGCGAAAGCCGTCGATGCATTTCTTGTAGAGCGCCATCTCCATGACCACTTTGTCCGAGATGAAGCTCCGCTGCTCCATCTCGGTGGAAAAGACGCAGTAGCTGCACCGGAAATTGCAGGCATAGATGGGGAAGATCTGGACCACGTAGGGCGTGTCCAGGGGCAGGACCTCCGCCAGCCGGGTCCTCGTGCCGCCAGGGGCTTGTCCATTGACGTTGATGGCCTTCATGGGATCCCACTCACAGGTCTTCGTTGAACTTCCGTTGGGTACGATCGGCTTCGGTGAAGACCTCGGAGCTGGGAACAGGGAGAGGCTTCCCGTAGATGCGGTTCTCGATGTAATTGACGATGAAATCCTTGTCCTCAGCGATCAGGCAGGTGTCCTGGTACTCGCCGAAGTACTTGATGTCGAAGCCCCGCTGGATGATGTCCTTCAGCGGCTCCTGGAAGACATTGCCGATGGAGGTGTGCATGTAGGGGCAGGGCAGCACATCGCCGTACTGGGTCACGGAGATCATGCCCTTCACCGCGATGCAGCCCATGTCGATTCCATAGGCGGGTGAAAGGTGCGTGCACAGGTTGTACTTCTTCTCCAGTTCTCGCATGTAGTCCATGTCATCCCGATCCACGATCACATCCGTGTTGCCCTCCCAGGCCCCCACGGGCTTCGCATAGGTGACAAAAACGTTGATGCCCCGGCCATTGAAGTATTCGACGAAGCGGACGAACTCCTCCGAGTGAAGCCGCTGCTTGGTCACCACGGTCTGAATGAAGATATCCAGCCCCGCCTTTTGGGAGGCCTCGATGGCCCGGATGGCCCGGTCATAGGAGCCCGGGGCCTTCCGAAACGCATCGTGGGCCTCCGCGTCCAGGCTGTCGATGCTCAGCTGGATGCGGTCCACGCCGATCGCCTTCAGGTGCCGGGCCCTGGCATCATCCAGGAACCAGCCGTTGGTATCGCAGTTGATGTAGAACTTCTGGGGATCGATGGCCGCCACCAGCTCGTCGAAATCCTTGAAGACCAGGGGCTCACCACCCGTGATGACGAAGCGGGCCAGGCCCAACTCATCGGCCTGCCGGGAGAGGTTCCTGACGTCCTCGATGGTGAAGGAAGGCTTGTCCTGCTTGCCCTGGAAGCCCTTAATGGAGCAGTGGTCGCACAGGAAGTTGCAGGCGTAGTTGTATTGGAACTGAATGATGGCGATGCTCTCGCCGCGCTTCAGCTTCTCCTCGAACTTCATGATCTTGTCGTAGACGTAGGGCTTCTCATGCTGGAGCTTCCGCCGCTTGTCGCCTTCCAAGTGCTTCTTATCCTGGTCCAACATGAGCTACCCCCCAGTTCCTGCTTGAGTTGGATCAGAACCGGCCTGGCTGGGCACAGTATTCCGCTGTCCTAACAATGGCTATCGACAAATCAGTGTACTCCTCAAGTCCTAGTTCACTGCGAGCCCGAAGGGTGCAGGGAACGTACCTGTCCGATGGCTGCCCAGGCTGGGGGAAGCCGGCAATTTCGACCGACCCCTTGGCGCCAAGGGTCCGGGCGACTGTCTCAGCCAATTCCTTGATGGAGAGGTCCAGTTCTGATCCCACGTTATATGGCCGACAGGATCGCCCTTCCAGGAAGATCGTCCATAGCCAGACCAGAAGATCGGCTGCATAGAGATAGGAGCGGCGCTGGGTGCCATCGCCCCTGACCTGGATGTTCTCTCCGCGCAGGACATTGAGAATGAAATTGCCGATCGCATACTGCAAGTCCATCTGTAGGCCCGGGCCCACAAAGCTGAAACCTCGAGCGATCTTCACCTCAAGGCCATGCTTGGCGGCATAGGCCGAGCCCAGGAACTCGGCCATGCGCTTGCCGTGTCCCAGGGCCTGCGCTGGTTCCAGAGGGTCAGGTGCACCGGGAAAATCCTCTGGGATATGGGTCAAACTCCATGGTTGGGTGCCATACACACAGCCCGAACTCGCGAAGAAGACCTGTTCTGCTCCGCAGTGCAGAGCAAAATCAAGGGTCCGTCGCATCCCTCGTTCCTGGAGGTCGAGCTTGGCGAGGGGTTCCACGTTGCGGAAGGTCGCTTCTGCAGGCGTGGCGGCCAGGTGAAGCACCTGAGAAAAGCGGCCGCTCGGGAAGTCGAAATGCTGCACATCCCCTTGGTGGAACCTGAAGCCTGGATTCAGAGCCAGATGAGGCTTCTTCTCCAGAAATGACTCCGGATTTCGACTGAGGATGAGGGCGGAGACCCTGAGATCCATGTGTTGGTTGGCCCAGGCCAGGCATTCCAGAAGCCAGGTACCAATGAATCCGGTACCACCGGTGATGAATATTCGGCGCCCACGGAGTGCGCTGAGGGGACGCTCCAGCCTGGCCAGAACCCAGTCCAAATCGGCCGAGAGAGGGTTCCTTCTTGGTACCCGGTCTGGCTTCATCGCAGAAGATCCGCAAACGCGGAGACCATGAATTCGAGCCTCGGATGATCGAGCCCGGGCCATACGCCAAGCCAGAAAGTTCGATCCATGACCAGGTCAGCCTGCTCTAATCCTCCCACGATGCGGTGGGGTATGCCTTGAAAGGCCGGCTGCCGCAGCAGGTTGCCGCCGAAGAGGAGCCGGGTGCCGATTTGCTGGTCCTCCAGGTGCTGTATGAGCTGGTTGCGTGTGACGGGAGCACCCTCGCGCAGAGTGAGGGGGAAGCCAAACCAGCTGGGGTGCGAATCTGGCAGGGATTCCGGCAGGATGAGGTGCTCCTCGAGGGGCCTCAGCCTGTCCAGGAGATGGGCGAAGTTGGCATTCCGGCTCGCGATGAATCCCGGCAGCTTGTCCAGCTGCGAAACGCCCACGGCTGCCTGCATATCTGTTGCCTTGAGGTTGTAACCGATGTGGCTGTAGGTGTACTTGTGGTCGTAGCCGTGGGGCAGGCCACCCAGCTGCCAATCGAAGCGCTTGCGGCAGGTGTTGTCATGGCCCGGCTCGCACCAGCAGTCCCTTCCCCAGTCCCGGAAGCTCTCGACGAGCTTCTTCAGAAGCGGAATTGAGGTCAGCACGGCGCCCCCCTCGCCCATGGTGATGTGGTGGGCCGGGTAGAAACTGCAGGTGGCCAGGTCGCCGAATGTGCCCACCATCTTCCCTTGATAGGTCGCTCCCACCGCATCGCAGCAGTCCTCGATGACCCACAGGTCATGCTTCCGGGCAACGGCCATGACTGCGTCGAGGTCGAAGGGATTCCCGAGTGTATGAGCCAGCATGATGGCCTTCGTTCGGGGGCCGACGGCTTCCTCCAGGTGGCTCACGTCCATGTTGTAGGTGGGGATGTGGACATCCAGGAACACTGGGACCAGTTGATTCTGAAGGATGGGATTGACGGTGGTGGGGAAGCCCGTGGCGCAGGTGATCACTTCATCGCCGGGTTGGAGGCGCCGCACCCCGAGCTCGGGCGCGGTCAATGCCGTAAGGGCCAGCAGGTTGGCGCTGGAGCCGGAGTTCACCAGCAGGCAATGCTTCTGCTGCATGAAGGCCGCGAAGCGCTCCTCGAAGGTCTGGGCGAACCGACCCGTGGTGAGCCAGAAGTCCAGGCTGGCATCCACAAGGTTCTGGACGTCCTTCTCGTCGAAGACCTTGCCGCTCACGGGTACGGGACTCTGGCCGGGCACAAAGGGCTGGGGGGGCCAATTGGCGTGGTAGTACTCGGCCACCAGCCCGAGGATCTGCTTCCGGAGGTCCTCGGCGCTCACGCCTGGGCTCCGAGATAATTCCGGTACCAGGCCACGGTGCGCTCGAGTCCTTCCTGCAACAGGACTTTCGGCTGCCAGCCGAGGACCCGCCGAGCCTTGGATGAATCCAGGTACTGGTCCTTGATCTCGGCCTGGGCGCTGTTGAGGATCATGGGCTGCAGGTCCTTGCGATGCATGATTTCCAGGATCTGCGAGGTGAGCCCAAGCACGCTGAGCCTCTCTTCGGGGCTGAAGTTGAAGGCTTCGCCGCGCACACCTTCCTGCTCGATCCGGTTCGCCAGGGCGAGGTAGGCATCCACCACATCGTCCACGTGGATGTAATCCCGGGTGAAGGTGCCATCGGAACGGATCTGGGGCGCCTGCCCCCCCAGCACCAGGCGGATGGTACCGGGCACGATGCGGCTCCAGTTGAGGTCGCCGCCGCCATAGATGTTTCCGCAGCGCGCCACGGTGACAGGCAGGCTGTAGGTGGCCGCATAGGACTGGGCCAGCAGGTCCGTGCAGCTCTTGGAGACGTCGTAGGGCGCCCGGCCCATGGGTGGCATCGCCTCGGTGTAGGGCAGCACCTCGGCCGTGCCGTAGGCTTTGTCCGAACTGGCGACCACCACGCACTTCACCTGGTCCTGGTGGCGGCGGCAGACCTCCAGCAGGTTGGCCGTGCCCAGCAGGTTGGTCTCCAGGGTGGCCAAGGGGCTGCGAAGGGCCGTGCCCACGATGGCCTGGGCCCCGAGGTGGAACACGGTGTCGACCCCGAAGGCAGCGATGGCCCGTTCCAGGGTAGCGACGTCCTCCAGCCGGCCGGAGACCACCGAGCAGCGCGCCACATCCCCGCTGCGGATCAGTTCCCGCTGGGGGTTCCAGTCGCGCACCAGGGCCACGACCTGGGCCCCCTCCGCCAGCAGGCGCCGACTGAGCCAGGAGCCCACGAGCCCGGTGGCACCCGTGACAAGGACGATCCGCCCCTTCCAGTCCGTCATGGCCATACCTTCCAGGGGGCCTGATCCGCAGCCCACCATTGTTCAAGCAAGTGCTTCTCCCGAAGGGTGTCCATGGGCTGCCAGAACCCTTCATGGCGGTAGGCCATGAGCTGTCCCTCCCGGGTGAGCCGTTCCATGGGGCTGCCTTCCCAGGGTTGATCATCTCCTTCGATGTAGCCGAGCACGCGGCGATCCAGGACGAAGAAACCGCCGTTGATCCAGCCTTCCCCTGTCTGGGGCTTCTCAGCGAAGTGGGTCACCTGGTCGCCCTTCATGCGCAGGCCGCCGAACCGGGCCGGGGGGCGCACCGCCGACACCGTGGCCAATTTCCCATGGGCCCGGTGGAATTTTACCAGGGCATCAATATCTATGTCCGCCACGCCATCGCCATAGGTGAGCAGGAAGGTCTGGTCATCGCCAAGCCAGGCCCCCAGGCGCTTCACCCGGCCCCCCGTCTGAGTCTGGTCGCCGGTATCCACCAGGTGGATCCGCCAATCGAGCTTCTGACCGTCGTGAACCGTGTTCTGGCCGCTGGCCATGTCCACGGTGAGGTCCGCGGCCATGGCATGGAACCGCATGAAGTAGTCCTTGATCATCTCTCCCCGGTAGCCCAGGGCCACCAGGAATTCCTTGAACCCGTAATGGGCGTAGATCTTCATGATGTGCCAGAGGATGGGCTGGCCCCCAATCTCGATCATGGGCTTGGGCTTGACGATGGTCTCTTCCGAGAGTCTCGTCCCCAGTCCTCCTGCCAGGATCATGACCTTCATTCATGCACTCCTCAGGCTTGCCCGAGTTCTTATCGGGGGGATCCCCTGGCAATCTTGACAATAGATAGGCTCGGGAACTGGTGAGGGCAATTGTACTTCACCCCACGGATCTTACGAATGTGCCCTGACCTGGGGCGCGGGAGTTCGGCGGGCCGACAACATCCTGTGGAACGCTGCGAATACCTTATTCATCTGGGGCTGCTTGTAGGGGAACAGGTCTGTGGGGTCGTTGGCGTGGACCATGGCGGCGCTGTCGGCTTCGAAGAGGAGCAG
>CAIYNT010000325.1 GCA_903927605.1 uncultured Holophagaceae bacterium | reverse complement strand
CTTGATCTCATTGAAGTCGCCGTTGTACTTGTCGGTGATCTTGGGCGGGATGTCGCCCTTGGAGATGCGGTCCACGTAGCCGGCTGAGACATTGAGGGGGCCGATGACGGCATCCAGACAGTCGTTCACGCCCTGGACGACCTTGCGGTAGTCGCCCTGGTGCTTGGTGGCGTCGGCGCGGGTGGCCAGCTTGCCCTCCACGGCCGCCTGGTTGAGCATGGTGGCATCCGCCACGAGCGCTTGAAGGTTGGTCCGGACCTGCTTCAGGGCTGGGTTGATCTCGTCCTGGGCGTCCACAGCCACCCACTCGCGGTTCAGGTCGCCCTTGGCGATTTCCTGCAGGCCACCGACGATGCCCTGGAGGTTGTCGGTGAAGCCGTCCATGGCGCGAGCCAGGTCGCCGATCTCATCCTTGCGCTCCATCTTCAGCCGGGTGCCCAGGTGGCCCTTGACCATCTCCTTCATCATCTCCACGCCCTGCTGCAGGGGGCCCGTGATGGATTTCGCGAGGAGCCAGCCGATTCCGATGGAGAAGAGCACGGCGATCCCCATGACGATGTACATCAGGCGGCTGGCCCCATTGGCCATGACGGAGTTGTCGTCGGAGGTCTGCTTGGCCAGCTTGATCTTCAGGCCTTGGAGGGCAGTCAGGTTCGCGGTCACTTCCTCCCCTGATTTGGCCATCTCTGCCCGCATGTAGGTCTCGGCTTCCTTGGTCTTACCGGCCTTGACCAGTGCCAGGATCCGCTCGGTGGCCTTGTCGTAGCGAAGGGAGGAATCCTTGTATTTCTTGAAGGTCTCCTTGCCCGCACCGGTCAGGAGTGTTTTCTGGAAGGACTCTTCGACCTTGGCCAGTTCGGCGTCAAGCTCCTGGATCCGGGCGCCGAACTTGTCAGCATCCCCGGTCAGGATGGCGTCACGCACATAGACCCGCTGCTCCTGGAAGGACTGCATGGTCGTGCCAATCTCCGCGAGGGGGACGGTCATCTTCTCGTAGAGCCTCGTGTCGGCGTCGTCGATGGCATGGAGCTTGTTGCTGCCCAGGAATCCCATACCGGCGAGCAGGGCGGCCACAACGAGGAAGGCGCCGATGAGCTTGGGCCCGATCTTGGTGTTGTCGAGGAATCGCATGGTGGATCTCCTTGAGTGGAAGAGTGAAGTGCGATCTGGATGGGGCTGCATTGCCAGGTTGGGGAATGTCAAAACAGGAAAGGGCGCAACCGCCCCGGCCCAGGGGACCGGACTGGTTGCGCCTTCGACTTGCAGACCGGATGTCTACCCGAAAAGGCATCCTGCTCCGAAAGCAGGATCGACTACTCGCACGTCATCGGAGGGCCGTCAGTGGAACTTGAATTTCGTAATCGCTCCAATCGTTTTGCTTAAAAAAGGTTCAGCTGAGACGTACAAATTTTTTACTGGAGCCGGGCCAGGAGGGGCGCCACCTGACGTCGTCTCAGGACTCCAGCTGCTGTTCCAGCCTTTGGCGGAGGGCCCCAAGTTCCTTGCTCTTGAAGGAGCTCCGGGTGGCCTCGAGCACCTGGATGCCTTCCCGCAGCACCTGCTGATAGGCATCGAGGCGCGGGCACTGGCCGGAGACGCAGGCCAGTGCTCCGGGGTCTTCGCCGAGGGCGACCCCAAAAAGGGAGTTCATGTCGGAAAGCATGCCGGCCATGTTGCCTAGGGCCAGGCCGAGCACCTCCTGGGCCAGGCGTTTGGAAGGGTTCCCTTGATGATCGAGCCCGGCTTCCTGGAGTTGCTGTAGTCCCTGGGACCAACTCGAGAGGCGTTCCGCATAGCGCCCGACGGCCCGCCGTGTGCGGACCACTGAAGCGCAGCGCAGGATGTGCCCGACCAATACCTCGATAGGGAGCGGCTTGGTTAGGTAGGCGACCACCGGCAGGTTCACGGCCTCGGTGGCGGTCTCGACGGTGGGATGGGCCGTCACGATGATCACGGGCAGGTCCGGGGTGAGGCGGCCGATCTGCCGGATGAACTCGAACTGGAGGTTGCCTGGCATGCGGATATCGGAGACGAGTACGTCGTAGCTGCGGCCTTCCAACAGCCGGGTAGCCTCGGCCGCATCCTGGGCTGTATCCACGAGAAATCCGTCCTCCCGGAGGAGTTCGGCGGTGGCACTCCGGTAGATCTCCTCATCGTCGGCCAGCAGGAGGTGGATGGGGGGATCGAAGGATCGAGGCATGGGCTTCCCGTGGAATGATTACCGATAGATTCCATTCGGCTGGTCCCCGACCAGGGTTGAGATTCCGTGGGAGTTCCAGTCCTATGGGCGGGGGTCCCCGGCACTGCGGCGAATCATCCGGTCCGGGCACCTCAGGACAACAGGCAGGGGCGGACGTGGCTCAGGGCGCTACCGCCTGGATCTGCCGGCTGAGATCCTCCGAGGTATAGGGCTTCAGGATCAGGTGGACTCCAGGGTGATGTTTCATCACCTCCCGGATGGGGTCGGGTGAAAAGCCCGTGCACAGCAGGACCGGGAGGGCCGGGACCCTTGCCCTGAGCTGTACCAGGGTCTCGAGACCACCGATACCGGGCATGTTCACGTCCAGGATCACCAGATCGGGTTTGAACCCCCGGTCGATCAGGGCCAGGGCCTGCTCTCCGCTGGATGCGGCCGTGGCCGCGTGCCCTAGGCTTTCGAGCAGCCCGGGGATGGATTGGAGGATCAGCGGATCATCATCCACGAGCAGGATCCTTCTGCCGACGGAGCCGACGGTGGCCTCGGCGGTCGGGAAACGGAGCCGCACCAGGGTCCCCCGCCCCGGTTCACTTTGCAGGTCGAGGGTGCCCTGATGGGAACGGACCGTGCCGTACACGATGGACAACCCCAGGCCAGTGCCGGCGGTGGACTGCTTGGTGGTGTAGAAGGGTGCCAGGGCCTGCTGGAGGGCTTCCGGTGCCATGCCGGACCCACTGTCCTCGACTTCCAAGAGCACGGCCCTGGGCCCATCGTTTCGGGTCCGGATCCGGACTGTTCCGCCATGGGGCATGGCCTCGATGGCATTGGTGCAGAGGCTCATGATGGCGTGGCTCAAGGCGGCTGGATCCCCCTTGATCTTTGGCAGGGGGTCGCTCAGATCCTGTCGGATGCTGATGGCCCCGGAGGTGGTGCGCTCCAGGAGACGCAGATCTTCACGGATGAGGTCGTTCAGGTTCAGCAGGAGCTCCTCGTCAAGGTCCCTGCGGGCGAAACCCTGGAGAGATGCTGCCAGGGAACCGCCCCGAAGGCAGGCCTTGGTGATGGTCTCCATGTCCCGTCGTAACGGAGTCCCCTCTTCTGACTTCCGCCGATGGATGGTCGCCACCGCCAGGATCGACCCGAGCACATTGTTGAGGTCGTGGGCGACCCCTCCCGCCAACAGGTTGAGACTCACCATTTTCTGGACCTGATGCAACTGCATCTCATGGCGGCGCGTTTCTTCCTCCCTGTGGACCTTTTCGGTGACGTCCCACACTGTCGAGATCATCAGGGAAGTGCCTGGCACCAGGATGTTCCTCGCATCGATGTAGGTGGTCTCTTGCCCTTGCCGCGTGATGGGGATCCGCTCCCAGTGCAGGCGGGCGGGGTCCCCGCTGTCGATGTCTCCAAGCACCCGCGCCTTGATCGATTCCCGCATGGCTGGATCCTGGTAGGCGCATTCCCAGAAGGCATCCTGGTTCGCCGCTGGGCCGCCCAGGGCTTCCCGGGTGGTCCGGTAGAGCTTCGGGAACAGGTCATTCATGTAGGTCGGGTTGAGCGTCGGGTCCGGGGCATTCACGGCGACACCCACCGGCAGGTTGTCCAGGATGCGGCGGATGAAGGTCTCTTGCTGGCACAGGCCATCCCCTACGGAGTCCTGCCTGGGGACGGTCCTGAACCTGGCGATGGCCTGTCCGGGACCGGAACTCATCGCCTCAGCCGAAACGCAGATACCCAGTGGCTTCAGGAACGTCACCAGGGTTTCCACACTTCCGGTGGCAGCCACTCGCCCGAGGAGGGCAAGAAGGTCCGCTGAGGACCCCCGGAGACCAGGGAGCACGTCGGAGGCCCTGCGTCCCACCAGATTCCTGAGACCTGTCAGGGATTCGAAGGCCGGGTTCACATCGAGGAAAATCCAATCGACGGGTGTCGTCCCGTCATATTCCAGGCAACAGTTGAAGCAGCCGTCCCCCATGGATTCAAACAAGGTGCGGCAGAAGTCCACGGAGTCCGAAGCGCCACCCTGAGTTCCCAATTCGTTCTCCAAGCGAGAGCCTGAACGTGCGGCCATGCATGATGTTGCCTGGAGAGGTCGTGGCCCTACCGACCCGGGCAATGCACGGACAGAGCGGAAAGGACGGAATCCTCCTCCCCCCTTGATCGAGCTGGCTCCCATTCCTGTTGAGTTTTGGCACCCGGCGCTGATGGAGATCGATGGATCGCCCACCACGACCAGTGCTGGGCGGGCGGGGATTGCGCATCCGCCCGGTCCACAGGAGTGCGGGTGAAACTCAGATCCCCTCTGTTCCCTGACGATGGGGTGGCAGGGCAGCACCACTTCATCTGGCGGCTTTGAATCCCCTTGCCACGAAAGATTCGCAAACCATGGCCTACACCTCCTTTTTCAGAGACACCGACGCTTTGACCGCCATCGCCGAGTTCGTCATTCCAGCCATCGGCCACTCGAGGGCGATTCGCGTGTGGGACGCGGGCTGTGCCACCGGCGAAGAGCCTTTCACGCTGGCGATCCTGTTCGCCTCCAAACTGGGTGCCTTCCCCTTCCGCAACCTCGACATCCTCGCCACCGACTACGAGGAGAGCAACTACGCGCAGTTCGAGGACCGGATCCGCCAGGCCGAGTACACCCGCCAGGATATTTTCTGGGTACCTGCGGCCCACCGGGACCAGTACTTCGAGCCCACGGACAATCCCGAGGTCTTCCGGCTGGCTGATCCCATCCGGGAGCGGGTCCGCTACATCAAGCATGATCTGCTCACGCTGGTACCGCCGGAGACCGGGCAGTCCCTCATCGTCTGCAAGAACGTGCTGATGCACTTCTCTCCGGAAGACCAGGGGAAGGTTCTGGAGATGTTCCACCGGGCCCTGCTGCCGGGCGGTTACCTGGCCCTGGATGGGAACCAGGCCATGCCGGAGGCCTTCTCGACCCGCTTCCTACCGGTCGAGCCTGGCGTGCCACTCTACCGGAAACCAGTCGGCTGAGCCATGCGCGTCATTCCCCTGCACCGCGAGGACCCATCGGACTATTCCTGTGTTTCCTACTGGGTGCTCGGGGAGAACAACACCCCCTCCGACCGCAATACGCTCGTGGATACGGGCAGTGCCCATCCGGACAACCTCGCCTTCCTCCTCCGGGAGATGGCCCGGCTGCCGAAGGGCATCGGGAAACGGGCCGTGGAGCAGATCATCCTGACCCACAGTCATTTCGATCACACCGGCGGTCTGGCGGGGTTTGAGCAGCAGTTCACCCCGGCTACCTTTGCCTGGCTTCCCGCGGGGGGCAGTCCCAGACCCGTCCGGGATGGCATGTCCGTGATGATCGGCGACCAGCACGCCACGTTGTTCCACACTCCGGGCCATTCAGACGATTCCATCTGCCTCTTCCTCCCCGGGACCGGCACCCTCTTCTCAGGCGACACCCTCTACCGGATCACGGACCACCTCGGGGCCTATCCGAAAGCCTACCTGAACACCCTCGAACGCCTGGCCGGGTTGGAGGTCCAGACCATCTATCCGGGGCATGGCCAACCCATTCTGAGGGAAGCCCAGACCTTCATCCGCCGGTGCCTGGACAATGTGCGCCAGTCCCCCATCCAGGACTGAGGCCGTATGCACCTGGTCTACAGCGCTTCCACCGGGGCTGGGATCCGCAACGGTCCCGCTTTCTGCCAGGGATGCGCTGGATGAGCGTGACCATCGGGCAGGACCTGGAACTGATCCAACGCCCGCGCTCGGCGGACCTGGGGGACTACGACTGGTTCGACATCGAATTGGGCGGGACTCCGGTGGGCAAGTCCCGTTGCCGCATCGAGGCCGGGCAGTTCACGGTCTTCTCGATCATGGTCTACCCCGAATATGAAGGACACGGCTACGCCCGGGTCGTCATCGATCATTTCAAGCGGGAATATCCCGTCATCATCGCCGACCGGGTCCGGTATACCGCCCGCGGCTTCTGGTTGAAGGTCAGCTTCCTGCCGGAATCCATCGACCGCTACGTCTGGCGACGCTGAGGGCCGCGGTGTGATGGTTGTCACACCTTGAGGGCCGGGCAGCGGGGTGCAGTTGTCGATAATTAAATGTTCAGCATTTTTCCCAAACGTCCAAAGCTCACCGTCCAGGGTTTTGTGCCGAAAATGGAAGAGGGCCTCACCTGATGCACGGATCCTCTGGATCTCAGTCCTTGCTTGCTCCCACCGTTTCCCGGCGGCTGCGGGTGGGTCTGCCCTTGGTTGCGGGTGTGGTGGCACTCCTGTCGTTGCTGAGGACCCTCATGGGTGCCGCCTCCTCGGGGACCTGGGCGCTGGCCGTGCGCTCGCCTCTGGCTGCGATCCTCCTGGTGCTGCTGTGCGCTGCTCTTCTGGCGATGGAGAGGTGGCCGGAATCCACGTTCATCAGGCGCCTGACCTGCGCCGGTGCGGCGGTGGTGGCGCTGCTCAGCCTGGGCCTCGCGCTCGGGCACCTGCCTGGTGGTGCCCCCGCCTTCGAGCGGTGGCTGCTCCAGGGCCGGGTGTTCCGGCTGGCTTCGCTGTGGACGGAGGCGGCCCTGCTGGGAGCCTCCCTGTCCTTCCTGTGCCGGTGGCTGCCCGTCTCGGCCTCCTGGCGGATCCGCCAGACGGCCACCCTGTTGGCGCTCGTGCCCCTGTTGATCGGCGCGGTGGTCCTGCTCAGCAACGCCGTGGGCGCGCCGCAGCTGTACGGATCCGGAGCCAACCCCATGTCCCTGCTTGCGGCCCTGTGCTGCCTGGCGCTGGGCTTCACCTTGCATCTGGTGGCGGGTTGTGACACCTGGCCCCTGGTCGCCTTTCGCACCGGGTCCGGGGAGGCAAGGAAATGGTCCGTCCTCGGTTTCTCAGCCGGGGCATTGACGCTCTTCCTCATCCTGGGCGCCCTGATCCTGGCCGGGGGTTCACTCTTCCTCAGGACGCAGATCCAGCACACCCGGGCCCGGGTGGAAGAGGATCTTTCGATCATCGCAACGGCCAAGGTCCGGCAGATCAGTGCGTGGATGGGCGAACGGCGGAGCGATGGGGAGCAGATCGCCCGAAGCGCGTTGATTCAGACGCAGCTGCGCCGGTTCCTGGCGGGTTCACCTGCGGCGGCGCCCGAAAAGGATCTCCGGGCCTGGATGGAGGCGGTCCTGAGGGGAAGCTACCGGCGAGTGGTGCTCTTTGATGCCCGGGGCAGGGTTCGCATCGCAGTTCCCTCGGAGGAGATGCCTGATGCCAACGACCTGGATGAGTTTGAAATTCAGAGGGCCCTAGGCTCGCGGGAAGTGATGATCTCGGACCTGCATCGGCATCCAGGCCGACCGGACATCCACCTGGGCCTGTGGGTTCCGATCGGAGCTGGAGCCGGGGCGAAGGCGGAGGGGACCCTCCTGATGATGGTGGATCCCGAGCAGTTCCTCTTTCCTCTGGTCCAGATCTGGCCCACGGCCAGTTCCAGCGCGGAAACCCTGCTGGTGCGCCGTAACGGAAATGAAGTTCTCTTCCTGAATGATCTGCGCCACCAGCCTCACACGGCGTTGAACCTCCAGCTTCCGTTTGCTGCGAATTCGGACTCGCCCGCCGTCCGGGCTGTGCTAGGTGAGGAAGGCCTGATGGAGGGGAAGGACTACCGTGGGGTTCCGGTTCTGGCCGTAGCCCAACCGGTTCCGGGCACGGGCTGGCACATGGTGGCGAAGATCGATGTGGCCGAAGTTTATGGGCCTCTGCGCCGAAGTGTCTGGTTGGGAGTCCTAGGCTTGCTGGGTACGCTGGCCCTCGCCGCGGCGGGCCTGGGCCTGCTGCTCCACCGCCACGACGCGGACCTGATCCGCGGGCAGCTGCATCTCTCCGTGCAGTTCGAAGGACTGATGCGTGGCGCCAATGACATCATCCTCGTGCTGGATGGGGCCGGCCGCATCCTGGAAGCCAACACCCGGGCCGTGGAGAGCTATGGGTACCCGCTGACGGAGCTTCAGAGGATGGGGGTCCTGGATCTGCGGACGCCGGACAACCTGACCGAAGCTGGAGCGCAGCTCAACCTGGTAAGGACCCAGGGATCTGGCCGGTTCGAGACCATCCACCGCCGCAAGGACGGCAGCACCTTCCCGGTCGAGGTCAGCTCCCGGGTGGTTTCGCTGGAGGGAGAGCTGCGGCTGATCAGCTTCGCGCGGGACATCACCGAGCGCAAAGCCCAGGAACATGAACTCCTGCGGATGACCCAGCTCTACGCGGCCCTCAGCCAGGTGAATCAGGCCATCGTCTGGTCCCAGGACCGGCAGGCCCTGTTCGACAAGATCTGTGAGGTCCTGGTCGAGTTCGGGCACTGTCGCATGGCCTGGATCGGCCTGAATGACCCGGTCTCGCACCGGGTCGAGGTGGCCGCCCGGTACGGGGATGTCCACGGCCTGCTGGACCGGATCAGGGTGCGCACTGACGATTCCGAGGAGGGCCGAGGGGCCGTGGGTACGGCCATCCGCCAGGGGAGTCCCTGTCTGATAAGTGACTATCTCGCCGCCACGAAATCCGCGCCCTGGCGTGCCAATCTCCAGGCCGCGGGCCTGCTCTCCATCGCCGCCTTCCCCATCCGCGAGAGGGGCGAGGTCTGCGGGGCGCTTGTGGTCTATGCCGCCGAGATGGATTTCTTCGGCACCCCGGAGGCGAGTCTACTGGATGAAGCCGCCATGGACATTTCCTTCGCCCTGGATCACCTGGCGGGCGAGGGACGGCGGCAGCAGGCCGAGGCCGCGCTCCAGGAAAGCGAGCGCTTCCTGCGGGCCGCCCAGGAGGCCGGTGGGATCGGAACCTATGTCTGGGACATCCCCGGAGACCGGTGGAAGAGCAGCTCGTACCTGGACCGGATCTTCGGCATCGATGAAACCCATCCCCGGAACCTCCAGGGCTGGACGGAACTTGTCGCTCCGGACTTCCGGGAACGCATGCAAGCCTACCTGGCCGGGATCATGGAGCGCCGCGAAGCCTTCGATCTGGAATACCCGATCCTCCGGAAGCTCGATGGCGAGCTCCGGTGGGTCCGCGGTACCGGGGAATTCCAGTGGGACGAGGCCGGAAGGCCCGTGGCCCTAATGGGGGTCATCCGGGACATCTCCGACCGCAGGCAGGCGCGAGCCGCCTTGAAGGAGTCCGAGGAAAAGTTCTCCAAGGCCTTCCACGCCAGTCCTGACAGCGTGAACATCAACCGCCTGTCCGATGGCGTGTATGTGGCCGTGAATGATGGCTTCACGCGGATCTCGGGCTACACGGCCGAGGAGGTCATGGGGCGATCCTCCCTGCCGGGTGACCTGGGGCTGTGGGTGCATGCGGAGGACCGGCAACGCCTGCAGGAGGGACTGCGCCGGGATGGGCGGGTCGTGGACCTGGAAGCCCCCTTCCGCCGCAAGGACGGAACCGTCCTCACGGGCCTCATGTCCGCCAGCCTCGTGGAGATCGAAGGCGAGCCTTGTGTGCTCTCCATCGTCCGGGACATCACCCAGCTCCGGGCCCAGACCCGCCAGCTCGAGCGGATGACCCAGATGTACGCGGCCCTGAGCCAGGTAAACCAGGCCATCGTCTTCTCCCCCACCCGCGAGGTCCTGCTCGACAAGATCTGCGAAGTGATGGTGGAGTTCGGCCAGTTCAGCATGGCCTGGATCGGCTGGAATGATCCCGTCACCCATGAGGTCCAGGTGGTCAGCCGCTGCGGGGATGCGGGCGGGTATCTCGATGGCATCGTGATGCGTAGCGACGACACGGCCATGGGCCGGGGCCCCACGGGCCGCGCCATCCGCGAAGGCGTGCCCCAGGTGGAGAACGACTTCCTGGGTAACTCGGATGCCGCTCCCTGGCATGCGGCGGCGGTCCGGTGCGGGTACGCGGCCTCGGCGAGCTTCCCGATCCGGCAGGATGGCGAGGTCTGCGGTGCCTTGATTGTGTACTCCGCGGAGAAGGGCTTCTTCGGGTCCTACGAAGTGGCGCTGCTGGAAGAAGCCGCCGGGGATGTCTCCCTCGCCCTGGACCACCTGGCGAGTGAGGTGCGGCGGCGGGAGATGCGGAAGTCCCTGCGCACCATCACAGTGGCAGTGGAGCAGAGCCCCCTCAGCATCGTGATCACGGATCCCGAAGGGATCATCGAGTACGTGAACCCCCGGTTCACGGAAGTGACCGGCTACACCTCCGCCGAAGCCATCGGCCAGAACCCGCGGATCCTGAAGTCGCCCGCCACGTCACCGGAGGTCTACCGGCAGATGTGGGCGACCCTGGCCCGGGGCGAGGTCTGGGTGGGCGAGTTGGAGAACCTCAAGAAGGGCGGTGAACCCTTCCATGAGCGGGCCACCATCGCCCCGGTGCGGGACACGGAGGGCCACATCACCAGCTACATCGCCATCAAGGAGGACATCACCGGTCTGAAACGGGACCAGGCGGAGCGGCGCTCCCTGGAGGCCCAGCTCCACCAGTCCCAGAAGCTGGAGAGCCTCGGCAGTCTGGCTGGCGGGGTGGCCCACGACATGAACAATGTGCTGGGGGCCGTTTTGAGCCTGGCCTCAGCCCTGCGCGAGAACGCGGAGCCCTTCTCGTCCTCCGCGCGGAACCTCGACACCATCATGAGTGCCTGCATGCGGGGGCGGGGCGTGGTGAAGAGCCTGCTCTATTTCGCGCAGAAGGATCTGCAGGAGGAGCGGCCCGTCGACCTCAATGAACTGGTGCGGGAGATGAGCCAGCTGCTGAGCCACCTCACCCTCCAGCGGGTCCAGTTGACGCTGGATCTCCAGGAGGATCTCGGGCTGGTCCGGGGTGACGCGGGCGCCCTGAGTCATGCGCTCATGAACCTCTGCGTGAATGCCATCGACGCCATGCCCCGGGGCGGGTCCCTCCGCATCCAGACCACGGCCTCCCCGGAGGGGGGCCTGACCCTGCGGGTGCAGGACACGGGCGAAGGCATGGTCCCCGAGGTCCTGGCGAAGTCCATGGAACCCTTCTTCACCACCAAGCCCCGGGGCAAGGGCACGGGCCTTGGCCTGGCCATGGTCTACGGCACCATGAAGGCCCACGAGGGTACCTTCGACCTCCACAGCCAGCCGGGGGAAGGTACCGAGGCGGTCCTGCGGTTCCCCCCGGATCGCATGGAAAGGCGGGTCCGTGAAGCGGCGGCCGTTCCGACCGGGACGCACCTGGTGCCCCGGGTTGGGTTGCAGATCCTGCTGGTGGACGACGATGAACTCATCCGCGAATCTGTCGCCCCCATGCTGGAAATCCTGGGGCACCGGGTGACGGCCGCTCCCGGAGGTGCCGAGGCCCTGCAGCTGCTCGAGAATGGCCTGGGAGTGGACCTGGTGATCCTGGACATGAACATGCCCGGCATGGGTGGGGCGGAGGTGTTGCCCCGGATCCTCGATCAGCGTCCGGGGATGCCGGTCCTCATGGCCTCGGGCTACAGTGATCAGGAGATCCTGCCCCTGATGAAGGATCGCCCGACCGTGTCGAGCCTCCGAAAACCCTTCAGCCTGAAAGAAATCCAGACGCGGATCGCGGCGCTGCATATCCAGCCGGCCCCAGGGCCACAACCCTGACAGCTGGCTGATTCAAGCCTCGGTGCCCTCAGAACGATAGAGACGTTGCACCTCATTCGGAGTTGCCCATGCCCATCGCCATCTGGGGTCCCCGCTTTGAGACCGGGATCGACCTGATCGATGCCCAGCACAAGTCGCTGTTCGAGGCGGTGAACGCGTTGGTGGAGTCGTTCCAGGCGGGGAAGGCAAAGGCCCAGGTGAAGGAGAGCCTGGATTTCCTCGTGGGTTATGCCCTGGAACATTTCCAGACCGAAGAACGCTTCATGCGAGCGGCGGATTACCCCAAGCTGGCGGAGCACCTGGTTGAGCACGCTCGGCTGCTGGAACAGGTCCGTGATCTGCAGATGGATCTGGCGGATGGGAAAGCCATGACCATGGACATCACGATCTTCCTGGTGGACTGGCTCAAGGTCCACATCCATGAATCCGACATGGCCTATGTCTACTTCCTGAAAGATCAGCACCAGAAGTGAAGTTCCCCTGGGAATGGGTCGATGGAGCTCCTGGTACTTCCAAAGGAGACTTCATGGCCCTCATGCTCTGGAACAGCAGGTTCGAGACTGGGATCGGGATCATCGACACCCAGCACAAGGCCCTCTTTCAGGCGGTGAACGATCTCGCCGATTCCTTCAAGGCCGGCACTTCGAAGACCCAGGTGAAGGAGTGCCTGGATTTCCTGGTGAAGTACACGGTCGATCACTTCGGCACCGAAGAGAAGGTCATGAAGGAAATGGGCTATCCCAAGCTCACGTCCCACATCGCCGAGCACACCCAGCTGGTGGAGACTGCCAAGGGCCTGCAGGCCAAGCTCGCCGAGGGGAAGCCCGTGACCATGGAGGTCACCACTTTCCTCTCGAACTGGCTGAAGCATCACATCAACGAAGTGGACATGGGCTACGCCGAGTTCAAGCGGGCCAAGGAACGGAAGTGAGGGCAAGGCCGGGCTTCCAGCCCAGGGGGACCCACCCATGGGCAGGATCGTCGTGATCGACGACAGCAAGCTCATGCGCAACCTGCTCCGGCACATCCTGGAGCAGGCTGGCCACGAGGTGGAGGTCTGGGAAGATCCCACCGCCATGGGGGTCGCGGAAATGGTTGGCACATCCCTTCCGGACCTGATCCTCACGGACTACCAGATGCCCGGATGCAATGGCCTAACCGTGACCAAGATGGCCCGGAAAGCCAAGCCGGGCCTGCCGGTGGTGGTGCTCACCTCGACCCACGAGCCGGCCGTGCTGGAGGCTCTGAACCGGCAGGAGGTCAACTGCATCCTCCACAAGCCCCTGCAGGAAGAGAGGCTCCTGGCGGCGCTGGCCGAGGCGCTCGTCTGATGGATCAGATTCGGTCGAAGGCTTCCTTTCCATGCATGACCTTCCAGGGAAGCAGCTCGTAGTTCGCCAGGCCGTGCTGATAGAAGGGGTCGCCATCGCGGAGGGCATCCAGCGCGGCCAAGGGGTTCTCGTCCTGGACCCGCACCAGCCACAGGCCGCCAAACCGCGGTTCCAGAGGCCCGGAAGCCACCAGGGTGCCCTGCTGCTGGAGCTTGGTGAGGTAGGCGCGGTGGGCTTCCGTAACCGCCTCGATCTCGGGGAGCGGACAGCGGTAGCGGCAGATGACGATGGCGTACATGGGGCCTCCGGAATCATCCACAGCTGACCACAGAAGGGCGCGGATGAAAAGCTGGAACCGTCGACTGCACCTTGGCCAAGAATCGGTCTACCGCAGTGGAGCGATAACTAGGAGTAGCCACAAGGAACACAACGGGCACAAAGATGGTCCGGGCTCCGTTGGGGCCGGTCTGATTCAGCCGCGGACGATCCTCGTTCCCACGGTGGCGGGGTCCTCGGTGGCCAGGGCCTCGGCGGTGGTGATGAGCACTTCCCGGCCCCCGGCATCCAGGTAGGTCAAGGCGCTCTCGATCTTGGGCCCCATGCTGCCCGCGGGGAACTGGCCCGCGGCCAGGTGCTGCCGGGCCTCGGTGGCGGTGAGCCGGTCCACCCAGCGCTGCTTCGGTTTGCCAAAATCGATGGCCACCTTGGCCACGCCCGTGAGGATGATGAAGAGTTCGGCGCCCAGCTGGGCCGCCAGCAGGGCGCTGAGGCGGTCCTTGTCGATGACAGCCTCCACGCCCACCAGGAAGCCGCTGGCGTCCCGGATCACCGGAATGCCGCCGCCGCCGCCCGCGATCACGGAGTGGCCGCACTGCAGCAGGGTCCTGATGGCGTCCAGCTGGACGATCTCCAGGGGCCGGGGCGACGGCACCACCTTGCGCCAGCCGCGCCCCGAGTCCTCCTTCATCTTCCAGCGCTTGGACCGCATGAGCTCCAAGGCCCTGAATTCGGGATAGAAGGGTCCCACGGGCTTGGTGGGCTCCTGGAAGCCCTTGTCCGCCTTGTCCACGACGACTTCAGTGAGCACCGACGTCACAGGCGCATCGATCCTGAGGAACCGCAGCCGGTTGATGAGCATGCGCTCCAGCATGTAGCCCATGGAGCCCTGGGTCATGGCGCCGCAGATGTCCAGGCTGTAGGGCGGGATCTGACCGGAGCCGGCCTCCTGCTGGATGATCAGGTTGCCCACCTGGGGCCCGTTGCCATGCACCACGCAGAGGGCGTAGCCCTCCGCCACCACCCGGGCCAGCATCTCGGCCGTCGCCCGGGCGTTCTCCAGCTGCTCCTCCTGGAGCCCACTTTCCTTCTCTTTGAGGAGGGCATTCCCACCAATGGCTAACAGCGCGATCTTGCGATGGTTCACCGGGCACCTCCAGCGTGACCGAGCGTTTCGCGTATCCGCACAGCGGATACCGAGTGGAGGGCATTCCCACCTATGGCCAACAGCGCGATCTTGCGGATCATTCCATTCCCCGGGGAAAGGGGGATTCTACAGGGCTGAGGCAGTGGATCAAAGGTCGGGCGTCCCAGAGCCGCGAAGAAGACCACAGAATCCTTGCCAGGGCCTTGGATCCTTTGCACCCTGTCAAGGATGGAGGGAACGGCCATGGATCCCTTTCCGACCCAGGACACCTACGAAGTGGAGGCGGCCAGCCGCCTCAGCCGCCTTGGTGCCAAGGTGGTGGACGCGGTCGCGGGACTCGCCCCCTTCGGTGCTGTGGCGATTTTCATTCCTTCCGCCATGCGCTCGGGTGGCCTCGGTTCCCTGCTGGTCTTCATCATCCTTGCGTGTGTCATCTCCCTGGGGGTGCTGATCGCTCAGATCGTCCTGCTGGTTCAGCACGGTCAGACCATCGGCAAGAAGGCGTTTGGCATCCGCATGATCACCAGTGATGGCGGTACGCCGAGTATCTGGCGGGTCTTCTTCCTGCGCTGGCTGCCCTTCGCGGTGGTGGCCGTCGTGGTGGAACTGGTGGTCAAGGTGCGGGGCAGCGGGAATGTGATCTACCTGGTGGATGCCCTGCTCATCTTCCAGCCCACCCGCCGCTGCCTGCACGACCTGTTCGCCGACACGCATGTGATCAAGGCCTGATCAGAGACCCTGCGCCGTCAACGCATGCACCAGCAGCCGGTCCCGGTAGGCCTGGTCGCCCACGTGGAAAGTGGTTCCTCCGGCATCCATGAATCCCGCCTTGGCATAGAAGCGGATGGCGCGGGGGTTCTGCTCCCAGACCTGCAGCCACACGCCGTCGTGACCCGCAGCGGCTGCATAGGCGAAGACCGCCGCCATGAGCGCCTGGGCGGCGCCGGTGCCATGTCGCGAGCGGTCCACGTAGAACCGCGCCACCTCGAGCGGCCTTGCGAAGGGGCAACTGGCGTCTTCCACCTCCGGGCCGCCAGCTCGGAGCCAGGCGTAACCCAGGAAGGTGTCACCGCCCTCGATGACCAGGGTCGTACAGGCCGGATCGGCCAGTTCACCCGCCTGCTGCACAGGACCGAAGGTTGCAGCCAGGTAGGGCTCCAGGCTTGTTTCAGGGATCAGGCCAGTGTAGGTCGCCCGCCAGAGGCGCTCTCCCAGGAGCGCCAGATTCTGGGCATCAGCGGGAAGGGCAGTCCTGATCAGCATGTCACCAGCTTACCGAAGTGGTTAAAACCCGCTACAATGCTCGTTTTGGCGGGCTTCCATGCACATCCAGGAACTGATCCTCCGGCTGCAGCGGTTCTGGGCCGACCGGGGTTGCCTCATCGGCCAGCCCTACGACCTGGAGAAGGGTGCGGGCACCATGAATCCGCTCACCTTCTTCGGCGCCCTGGGTCCCAAGCCCTGGAACGTGGCCTATGTGGAGCCCTCCCGCCGCCCGGCGGACGGCCGCTACGGCGAGAACCCCTTCCGCGTCTACAAGCACCTCCAGTTCCAGGTGATCCTCAAGCCCAGCCCCGCCGCGGTGCAGGACCTCTACATCGAGAGCCTGGAGGCCCTGGGCATCGACTTCTCTAAGCACGACCTCCGCTTCGAAGAGGACAACTGGGAATCGCCCTCGCTGGGCGCCTGGGGCGTGGGCTGGCAGGTGGTGCTGGACGGCATGGAGATCAGCCAGTTCACCTACTTCCAGCAGGTGGGCGGGCTGGACTGCCGCCCCGTCAGTGCCGAGCTGACCTATGGTATCGAGCGCATCTGCATGTTCCTGGGCGGCTACGACAACATCTTTGATCTGGTGCATGGCGAGGTGAAGACGGACGATGGCGTGTTCCCGGTGACCTACGGCCAGATGCGGCAGCGCGAGGAGTTCGAGCTGAGCGCCTACAGCTTCGAACATGCGGACATCGACCTGCACCGCACCCTCTTCGAGTCCTTCGAGAAGGAGGGCTGGCGTCTGCTGAAGGACCATGGCCACTTCCTCAGCGCCTACGAGCAGGCCCTCAAGATGAGCCACACTTTCAACGTGCTGGATGCCCGCGGTGCCGTGAGCACCACCGAGCGCCCCGGCGTGATTAAGCGCGTGCGGGATCTGGCCAGCGGGTGCGCGAAGGCATATTTGGAATTTGAAACCGCAGATGTCGCAGAGCGCGCAGATAAAAAAGCCAAAGCGGAAGGAGGTGCGAAGTGAGCGCCACCAAGACCTTCCTGCTGGAGCTGCACTGCGAGGAGATTCCGGCGCGCTTCCTTCGGCCACTTACTCACGACCTAATCAAATGGCTCAACGTCGATATTCAGGGATGGGGACTTCCAGACATGGTCGTAGATCCTTTCACTGAGTCGATTGCTGAACGGCAGCAACTCCGATCGAGAGGGACCTTCACTGCTCTTGATTGGAAGGGGATGTATTCACCGCGGAAGATTGCAATTTCAGTGCTAGGCCTTCCCGCTTCCCAGACCGATCAGACCGAACCGCAGTACGGCCCTCCGCAAAGGATGTGCGTGGACGAGGCGGGCAAGCCCACGATCCAGGGCCAGAAGTTCGCCGAGAAGTGGGGCGTGGCCTTCGATCAGGTGCGCTTCGAGCAGCCCGGCGGTAAAAAGGAGCCCTGTGCTGTGGTGACGATCACCAAGCAGGGCCGACCCACCATCGACCTGCTGGCCGAGGCCCTGCCTGGCCTCATCGCCGGCCTGCACGTGCCCAAGGCCATGCGCTGGGGCAAGTCGAACTTTGAGTTCGTGCGGCCCATCCGCAACATTCTCTGTCTCTTCGGGGAGCAGGTGGTACCCATCACCGTGGATGGCGTCGCCGCCACGAACACCACATGGGGCCATCGCCTCCACCACCGTCAGGACCCCGAACCCATTCGGATCGCCTCGCCTGAGGTCTACGAAGCAGCGTTGGAGGCTGCGGGCGTCGTGGTCAGCGTGGAGGCCCGTCGCCTACGCATCGCCGCACAGCTGGAGGCCTTGGCCACCGAGGCGGGCGGTCGTGTGGTGACCGATGCAGAGCTGCTGGACACTCTGGCGGACATCGTGGAGTTCCCCAAGATCGTGCGTGGCGATTTCCCGGCCAGCTTCCTGGAGCTGCCCAAGGAGGTGCTGGTCACCAGCCTCCGCGAGCACCAGAAGAGCTTCTGCATCGAGAACGCGCAGGGCGAGCTGCTGCCCTGCTTCCTCACCGCCGCCAACCGCCCGGACGATCCCGCGGGCTTCGTGAAGGCCGGCAACGAGTGGGTGCTGAAGGCGCGGCTCTACGACGCGCGGTTCTTCTTCGCAGAGGACCGAAAGCTGGCGCTTTCGGTCCGGTTGGAAAAATTGAAAGCGCTCACATTCCAGAGGGAGCTTGGCAGCTACTACGACAAGACCGGCCGGGTGGTAGCCCTCACCAAGGCCCTCGCCACGCGGCTATCCAACGACGATGACCACATCAACCGGGCCCTGGAAGCCGCCCGCATGGCCAAATGCGACCTGCGCACGCTCATGGTCGGCGAGTTCCCCGAGCTGCAGGGCATCATGGGTGGCGAATACCTCAAGCATGAAGGCGCCCATGAGGAAGTCTGGATGGCCGTGAAGGAGCACTACCGGCCCGTCGGCGCCGAGGATGCGATCCCTTCCACGCCTCTGGGCTGCCTGCTGTCCCTCTGTGACAAGCTGGACACCGTCGTGGGCTGCTTCGCCGTGGGACTCATCCCCAGCGGCTCCAAGGATCCCCTCGCCCTGCGCCGCGCAGGGCAGGGTATCGTGCGCATCCTTTGGGAACAGGGATGGGCGCTGTCTCCGACAGATCTCATTGTCGCTGCTCTCGGCGCCGTGGGCGGCAAGGCCACCAAGCCTGCGGCGGAAACCACCGAAGCCCTGCTGGCCTTCTTCAAGGATCGCGTGGCCTACCAGTTGGAACTGGCCGGCTTCGCGGGTTCCGTCCGCCGCTCGGCGATGGCCGTTGGTTGGGAGGACCTGCCAAACCTGAAGATGCGCTGTGAGAATCTTTCGTTATTCAGCGAAGATTCCCGGTTTGCGAGTCTGGGACAAAATGCCAAACGCATCGGGAACATTCTCAAGGACGAGTCACCAGACGAGCATTTCCAGGCTTCGATTTTTATAGAGCCTGCTGAAAAGGAGCTGCTCGACCACTTGCACCGTGTGGAATCCCAACACGATCTGATAGTGGCCCTCAACAATCTTGCGAATCTAGCAGGCCCCCTCGAAGCCTTCTTCAACGCCGTCATGGTGAAGTGTGAGGATCCAGAACTGAAGGCCGCGCGACTCTCCCTGCTCCATCGGCTCCGAAAAGCCTTCCTACGAGTGGCAGATTTCAGTTTGTGGCAATAAGAAAAAGGG
>CAIYNT010000324.1 GCA_903927605.1 uncultured Holophagaceae bacterium | reverse complement strand
CAGGATTCGAACCTGGGACTTCTACCGTGTGAAGGTAGCACTCTACCGCTGAGTTATACGCCCACGGTCGATCAGAATACTGCAGGACAGGGGGCTTTCCAAGCCTGACCTTAGAGCGTGTTTTAGAATTCCCACGAGCCACGACGGGGGCCAGCCGCGTGATCCAGCAAGGAAGCGCGCGCAGGGCGATGCGGTGACATCGTTCAAGCGCGGTGACGCCGCTGGGCGCGCGGCTGGCCCCCGTCCCTCTGGGCTGGGGCGGCGGGCTTCGCATGGCGTCGTCCAGGGCCCTCAACATGGAACCACCATGCCAGCGGGCCCTGTCCTAGCCAGGCTCGCCCGACGCTCCCAGCGCGGCCCGTGCGAATTCTAAAACACGCTCTTAGATCCTCGACAACGCCTGCGTTGGCGGGGGAATCATCCAGCGGTCAGGGCGCGACGCAGGGTCTGCACGAGACGCGGGGCCTCGGCCGCCCGCATGCCGCAGAGCCCCACCCGCAGCCCTTCCGGGAGCGGCACGGTGAAGACGCCCTCAGCTTTCATCCGGCGGCATGTCGCCTCGGGATCGGCCACGGGCACACAGACAAAGAAGCCACCGGTCCAGTGGACTGGTTTCATGCCTTCGGAGGCCAGCGCCTCATCCAGCGCCATGGCCCGGGCTGCCAGGATATCGGACCAGTGGCGCTGCTCGGCCGCCAGCCGTGCCTGGGCCTTTCCGTCCTGCTCCAGCCTCAGCAGCAGGGCCTGGGGCGCCTTGGCGCAGTTGGACCAGGTGCCCCGGCAGGACTGCGTCAGGGCCGCCTGCAGGGCCGGGTCCACGGACCAGGGAAAGACCAGGGCGCCGCACCGCGCCCCGTAGAGGGTCATGGATTTGGACAGCGACAGGCAGGCTCCGACCAGCACGCGCCCCTCGGCACCCAGGACGGCGTAGTCGCCCAGGGCGGCGGCCACGGCCCCAGGCTCCCGCGTGTAGTCGAGGTAGGCGAAATCCAGCAGCAGCGTGACGGGACCGAGCGCTGCGATCCCGCGCAGCTGGCCGGTCAGCGCTGCGCGGTCAGCGGGGGAGAGACTGCGGCCCGTGGGGTTATGGCACGGATCGTTGAGCCACAGGAGCACCCGGCCCTGCTCCCTCATCAAGTCCCGCAGGGCCGCCTCCCACGCCTTCGTATCCAGGGGCTCACCCGCTCCGGGCCAGGGCGCCGTCGCTAGGCTCATGCCATTCTCGGCGGAGAGGGTGGCGTAAGGTCCCCAGAAGGGCGCCGTGGTGAGCACCCGCTGTCCCGGTTCGAGGAAGTTCCTCAGTGACACCGCCAGGGCGCCGCTCCCGCCCGGCGTGGCACAGGCGGCCCCCGCGGTGGTGAGCATGGGCCAGTGCCGCCGCACCAGCGCCTTGAGGAACTGGGGATCCCCGGCGATGGGCGCGTAGGGAGCGATCTCCAGGGCCGTCAATTCGCGCCAGAGGTCCATCACGGCCTCCAGCACCACCAGCTGGCCCGAGTCGTCCAGGAGGGCGCCCACCGTGGCATTGAGGATGGACTCGCCCGCGGCCCGCCGGGCAAGGGCCTCGGCATTCAGGGCGAAGATGGGATCATCCGCGGGAAAGGCGCGACGGGAGGGAATCAGCTGCCGGGTCATGTCCAAGGATTATGAGGCAGGCACCGCCATCTGGTTGGAACTACCCTAAAGCTCCCCGCCTGGAGTGCACATGATCCGCCCCTTTCAAGGCATGGTACCCAAGCTCGGCTCCCGGGTGTTTGCAGCGGACAGCGCTCTCATCCTGGGCGACGTGGCCATCGGCGACGACGCCAGCATCTGGTTCAACTGCGCGGTCCGGGGCGACGTGAACTGGATCCGCATCGGGGCCCGCACCAACATCCAGGACGCCTGCTGCCTCCACGTCACCAACGAGAAATGGCCACTGATGATCGAGGAGGAGGTGAGTGTCGCCCACAACGTGATGCTGCACGGCTGCACCATCCGGAAGGGCGCCCTCATCGGCATGAGCACCACGATCATGGATGGGGCGGAGATCGGTGAAGGCTGTCTGGTAGCCGCGGGAAGCCTGGTGCGCGAAGGCTTCAAGGCGCCGCCCCACAGCCTCGTCGCCGGCTGGCCGGCGACCGTCAAGGGGCTGCTCAGCGAGGACCAGCGCAAATTGGTGGGCAGCCTCTGGACCCGTTACGTGCGCTACAAGGAAGCCTACTTTGCAGACGGGTGGCCTGTGGCCGAGGCCCCGAAGATCGATGACCCCAGGCCAGGTTTCGCCGAAGGGCATCCCTATCCATGAGTGAGGCCCAGCCGGGTGGCGAGGGACGCGGCGATGCTGCGTTCCGAGCCGGGCACCCGGCGGGCTGAGCATCACAATCAGGTTGGCCCCCACAGTCACTGCCGGGCACCCGGGGGGCTGAGCATCACAACCAGGTTGGCCACCCCTTCCCCGAGCGGGCGTGCCTCAAGGCCCCGGCTATCCCCTTCCCCATCCCCTGCAAGCAGGGTTAGACTCACCGGACCATGTCCCCGCTGCTGATCCTCCGTGTCCACGCTGATCTGCGCCTTGGGCTGGGCCATGTGGCCCGGGCCCTCGCCCTGCAGGAGTCCTGGCGCGCCCTGGGAGGGCAGGCCTGCATCGCCATCACGGGCGATGACCGGGCCCGGCGGGTGGGCGGTGGCACCCACCCCTTCCTGGAGCAGCCCCTGCCCTGCGAGGCCCACTACCTCGGGGAAGATCTCCACGCGCCGCTCCCGGAGGACCTCAAGGCCCGGGCCTCGGTGGTACTGGTGGATCAGTGGGATGCCACGGCCGCCTTCCTCCAGGCGCTGCGCCCCTTGAAGGTGGCCATCCTGGAGGACGACACGGATGCCCACGAATCCGCGGACCTGCTCTTCCAGCCCTTCCTGGAGGGCGTGCGCTGGCCGGACCATCCCATGAAGGTGGTGAAGGGCCGCAAGGTGCGCCCCTTCGAAACGACCTCCGGCGCCTGCCGGGTGCTGCGGGGATCGGGTTTCATCGTGGTGGACAGGACCGCCCTGGACCTGCGGCCCAAGCGGATGCCGCTCCAGCCTCTCGCGGTCCACAAGCTGCTCGTCACCTTCGGCGGCAGCGACGGGCCCAACCTGTCCCAGAAGGCCTTCGACACCCTCGCCCGCCTCGCTGCTGAGGACCGCTGGCGCGGCGCCTGCACCCTGCTCGCCCCCAACGGGATCCAGGGTGAGCCCTTCTCCGGCTGCACCGTCGTGGACGGTGTCCCGCAGCTCACCCGCCGCATTCCGAGCTTTGATGCCATCTGGTGCTCGGCCGGAGTCACCCTCGCCGAATCCCTCTGCATGGGCATTCCCGCCGCGGTCTGGGGCCAGAACGAGCGGCAGCACGCCATCCTGTCCGATCTGGCCATGGCCAATGGCTGCTTCGACCTGGGCGTGGGGCCTGAGGCTGATCTCGTGATCGTGCGGGACGCCCTGGCCCAGTGGCTCGGCCCCGAAGGACAGGACAACCGGCAGGAGCAGGTCAAGGACGGCATGGCCCTGGTGGATGGCCTGGCCGCCGCGCGCATCGCCCAGGAATTGGCGGGGCTGGCTTAGAGCTTGTCCATGAATTAGCCGCACCCGCGCTGGGAGCGCCGGGCGAGCATGGCACGGAAGGCGTCGAAGACCGTAGTGGTGACTACGGGCAAGGCGCCTGACAAAGCCAGGCGACGCCCGCCGCCCCAGCCCGAAGGGACGGGCTCAGCCGCGCGCCCAGCGACGTCAGCGGCCTTGCACGATGCCACCACATCGCACTGCGGCCTCTTCCTTGCTGGATCACGCGGCTGAGCGCCTTCGCGGGCATGGCTAATTTACGGACAAGCTCTTAGTAACACGCTCCCAGGCGTCCACCTGAAATCGCGGCTTGACCCTTCGGCCTCTTAACGATAGGCTTTCCCTTCTGTGGATTCGTTGCCCTTGGGGTGGTGTCTTCGCAGCGCGACCGTGATTCCGGAGCAGGCCATGAGCACGTACTTCCCGAAAGCCAATGATTTGAAGCGCCAGTGGTTCCTGGTGGATGCCACCGGCATTCCCGTCGGCCGCCTGAGCACCGCCGTAGCGGACGTCCTGTCCGGCAAGAACAAGCCGACCTGGACCCCCTTCCTCGACACCGGCGATCACGTCATCGTCATCAACGCCGAGAAGGCCGTCCTGACTGGCAAGAAAGGCGTGCAGAAGATGTACCGCCGCACGACCACCCAGCCCGGCTCCATGAAGGAAGTCCGCGCCGAGGTCATGAAGACCACCTTCCCCGAGCGCATCGTCGAGAGTGCCATCAAGGGCATGCTGCCCAAGGGTCCCCTCGGCCGGGCGATGTATCGCAAGCTCAAGGTCTACGCGGGCCCCGAGCACGATCAGTCCGCCCAGCAGCCCCAGATCATGACCATCCAGAAGTAAGAGGCGAGGACCCCATGGCCATCACCCAGAACTACGGAACCGGTCGCCGCAAGAGTGCGGCCGCTCGCGCCTTCCTGCGCCCCGGCACCGGCAAGATCACCGTCAACGGCCGCAGCCTCGAGCACTACTTCCCGAATGCCGTGCTCCGCATGATGGTCCACCAGCCCCTGGTGCTGGCCGACCTCGACGGCAAGTTCGACATGATCATCAGCGTCACCGGCGGCGGCCCCGCCGGCCAGGCCTCGGCCATCCGCATGGGCATCTCCCGCGCCCTGCTGGGCTACAACGAGCAGCTCAAGGCCCTCCTGCGCGGCGCCGGTCTCCTGACCCGCGACCCCCGCATGAAGGAGCGCAAGAAGCCCGGTCGCAGGGCTGCCCGTCGCCGCTTCCAGTTCAGCAAGCGCTAGACTTTTTTCGGCTGCGCCGAAAAAAGCGATGGAAAAGACTTACAAGGGGGCTTTGGTCCCCTTGGTTTTACCGGGCCGCCCCCGGCACTTGCAGGAAAGGCGGCCGATTCGAGGCGGCGTCCCCGCCTTTCATCCCACCCGCGGCGCCCCTTCACTCGCATGCGCCGCTTGACCAGGGAGGCCAGCATGGCTGCCATCCAGATGAAGGAACTCCTCGAGGCCGGTGCCCATTTCGGCCACCAGACCAAGCGCTGGAACCCCAAGATGAAAAAGTACATCTTCGGGGCCCGCAACAGCATCTACATCATCGACCTCCAGAAGACGCTGCGCCTCTGGAACACCGCCGCGAACTTCCTCACCAAGGCCGCCAGCGAGGGGAAGAACTTCCTCTTCGTGGCCACCAAGCCCCAGGCCCAGGAACTCATCGCCGAGCAGGCCGCCCGCTGTGGCGCCTTCTATGTCAATAACCGCTGGCTGGGCGGCATGCTGACCAACTTCGCCACCATCAAGAAGAGCCTCGAGAAGTTCCGCGAGATCGAGTCCACCCTCGCGGATCCCGCCCGCACGGCCCTGCTCTCCAAGAAGGAACTGCTCACCCTGAACCGCACCCGCCTGAAGCTGGAAGCCTCCTTCCACGGCATCCGCGACATGCGTTCGCTGCCCGACATCATCTTTGTCATCGACCCGCACCGCGAGGACATCGCTGTCACCGAGGCCAAGAAGATCGGCATCAAGGTCGTGGGCATCGTCGATACCAATTGCGATCCCGACATGGTGGACTACGTGATTCCCGCCAATGACGACGCGATCCGCTCCATCCTGCTCTTTTCCGAGCGCGTGGCCGACTCCATCCTCGAAGGCCGCCACTCCTTCAAGGACAAGAGCGACAGCGACGAGATGAAGAAGATGATGGCCGAGAAAATGGAAGTCGAGGGCTAGACCCTCACCTATCCATTCGTCAGCCGTCGGTGGTGCTCCCGCTGATGGCTGATGGTTTGAATCCCCAACGATCAGGAGACAACCCATGGCATTTACCGCCCTAGACGTGAAATCGCTGCGCGAGAAGACCGGCCTCGGCATGATGGACTGCAAGAAGGCCCTGGAAGAGAACAACGGCAACATGGAGCAGTCCATCGAGTGGCTGCGCAAGAAGGGCATGGCCGCCTCTGCCAAGAAGGCCGACCGCATCGCCGCCGAAGGCATCGTGGAGGCCTACATCCATCCCGGCGGCCGTGTGGGGGTGCTGGTTGAAGTGAACTCCGAGACTGACTTCGTGGCGCGCAACGAGGCCTTCCAGCGTCTGGTGAAGGAAATCGCGATGCACATCGCGGCCGCCGATCCCGCGCCCCGCTTCGTAACCAAGGAGGAGGTCACCCAGGATTTCCTGGAGACCGAGAAGCGCATCGCCATGGAGCAGGCCCTGGCCACAGGCAAGCCTGCGAACATCATCGAGAAGATCGTCGAGGGCAAGATGAACAGCATTTTCAAGGAGGTCTGCCTCCTCGAGCAGCCCTTCATCATGAACCCCGACCTCACCATCCAGCAGTATCTCTCCCAGAGGACTGCGGAAATCGGCGAGAAGCTCAGCATCCGCCGTTTCACGAAGTACATCATGGGCGAGGGCCTGCAGAAGCGCAGCGAGAACTTCGCCGCAGAAGTGGCCGCCGCCAAGTAGTCTTTTCTCTGCTACAAGAAGGGCGGCCTCTGGGCCGCCCTTCTTGTAGCTGGACCGACCTATCGCACCTACGAGGCTTCCATGAAGTACAAGCGCATCCTCCTCAAGCTCTCCGGTGAAGCCCTCATGGGCGATCAGAAGTACGGCATCGATCCGGCCGTTGTCTCCATGATCGCCGACCAGGTGAAGACGATCCGCGAGATGGGTGTGGAGGTGGGTCTCGTCATTGGCGGGGGCAACATCTTCCGGGGCGTGGCGGGTGCCACCAAGGGCATGGACCGCACCACCGCGGACCACATGGGCATGCTGGCCACCATGATCAATGCCCTGGCTCTCCAGGACGCCCTGGAGCACAAGGGCGTGGTGACGCGCACGCTGTCGGGGCTGGAGATGCCCAAGGTGACCGAAACCTACATCCGCCGTCGCGCTACGCGCCATCTGGAGAAGGGCCGGGTGGTCATCTTCGGCGCGGGCACCGGCAACCCCTACTTCAGTACCGATACTGCGGCGGCGCTGCGTGGCAACGAGATCTCTGCACAGGTGGTGATGAAGGCGACCAACGTGGACGGCATCTACAGCGCCGACCCCAAGAAAGATCCATCGGCCACCCGCTTCGACCGCATCAGCTTCCAGGAGGTGCTCGAAAAGGGACTGAAGGTCATGGACGCGCCCGCCATCGCGCTCTGCATGGACAACAAGCTGCCCATCCTCGTCT
>CAIYNT010000323.1 GCA_903927605.1 uncultured Holophagaceae bacterium | reverse complement strand
GCCACGCTCATGGGCTGGCCGGGCACAGCGGGCACCAGCTTGGTCAGCTCGTTGGACCAGGCAAAGTCCTTCTCGAAGACCCGCGCCACATCCTTGAGCACGGCCTTGGTCTTGAGCTGGTTGATGGTGATGATGTTGCTGACCTTGTCCTGGCCGTACTTCTCGGTGACATAGTCGATGACCTTCTGGCGGCCGTCCCGGCAGAAGTCGATGTCCACATCAGGCATGGACACCCGCTCGGGGTTCAGGAACCGCTCGAAGAGCAGGTCGTACTGCATGGGATCGATGTCCGTGATCTTCATGGACCAGGCCACGATGCTGCCCGCGGCGGAACCGCGACCGGGCCCCACGGGCACGCCCATCTCCCGGGCCTTGCGGATGAAGTCCCAGACCAGCAGGAAGTAGCCCGGGAAGCCCATCTTGAGGATCATGTCCAGCTCGAAGGCCAAGCGCTCGCGGTACTTCTCCTCCGCATGCTTGAGAGTGCCGGTCTGCCAGAGGGGGCGGCATTCTCCCATCCGCTGCTCGAAGGTTTCCTTCGCCACGTGCAGGAAATAGGAATCGAGGTCATAGCCTTCAGGTACGGGAAAGCGCGGTGTGACGGGCTTTCGGGTGATGGGGAAAAGGTCGATCTTGGCGGCGATCTCTAGGGTGCGTTCCAGATACTCGGGGTGATCTGGGAACACGGCCCGCATCTCTTCGGGGGTTTTCACGAAGAACTGGTCCGTGGCGAAGCGCATGCGCTTCTCCTTGGCTTTCGTAGTCTTGGTGCCGATGCAGAGCAGCGTGTCATGCAGATCGGCGTCCCCGTGATTGAGGTAGTGGGCGTCATTGGTGGCCACGAGGGGAATGCCCAGCTTCTGGGCCAACTCCATCTGGAAAGGGATGATCTCCTTCTCTTTGTCGAAGCCCTGGTCCTGGATTTCGAGGTAGAAATCCTCGCCGAAGATGTCACGGAAGTCGCGGGCTACGCGTTCCGCCTGGTCCAACCGATTTTGGAGGATGCGGGCCTGCACTTCGCCACCGAGGCAGGCGGACAGTGCGATGAGCCCCTCGCTGTGCTGTTTCAGGAGGTCCTTGTCGACCCGGGGCTTATAGTAGAAGCCCTCGGTGAAACCCGCGGACACCAGCTTGGAGAGGTTCGTGAAGCCCACGGAGTTCTTTGCCAGCAACACCAGATGGTAGCCCGCGTCGCGGGATCCGCTGGGGTCCACACAGTCCTCCAGGCCCTCTTCGCCGGTGGCATTCTTCGCCTCGAGCTTCTTGTCGAACCGGGTCTTTGGAGCGACATACACCTCGCAGCCGAGGATGGGCTTCACGGCCCAGGTGCCCTCGGCGTCCTGGGTTTTCTCGCAGGCATCGAAGAGCTTCATCATCCCGAACATGTTCCCGTGATCGGTGACAGCCACGGCGGGCATGCCCGAGGCCCGGCATTTTTTCACGAGCTCCGGAATGCGGGTGAGGCCGTCGAGAAGGGAGTGCTCGGTGTGCAGGTGGAGATGGGCGAAGCTCATGCGCCCATTCTCCGATGGTTGCCGCGCTTTCGGGCAAGTGCCGCAAGGTCAGCGCCGGGAGAGCAGCCGATCGAGGGTGCGCTGAATGTCCAGATCCGCTGCGCCCGGCTCCAGGCGCGCATGGGGTCCCCCGGTGATGGGTCCGCCGATCTGGATCCAGCGGGGGCGCCTCCTCAGCAGGTCGCCTTCGCGCCACACGGCGAGGATGCTAGGTTCCCGTGCCCAGAGCAGCACGCTCGGATAGGGCCCCTCGCGGGGCGGGACGGTACCCCAGAGCCGCACATCGCCACCCCAGGACTGCAACAGAGCCTGGAACCTTGTATTTTCCGCGGGATCGTCCATGCCTAACCCGACGGTCCAACCGGTCAGAAATCCCTGATTATTTGATAGCGTCACCTCGTCGTGCTCGTACCAGCCGACGCGTTCATCGTGGTACAGGATCCGGCTCCGGAACCGGTAGGTGGCGCCATCGGCTCCGACCAGGGTCGCGGCTGGTCTGGTTTTGATCTGGTTCGGCCAGTCAACTCCAAAGAGACCATTCATCGCGGAGGACGGCTGGTCGGTGCGGAAGGTGTTTCCCGGGACCAGGCTTCTCCACACCTCCACCTCGTTCTCCATCTGGTGGATACGGGATTCCATCGTGTTGACGACCAGCCACTGCCATGAATTCCCGATGGTCATGGCCAGGACCACTAGGCTGAACCCGGACAGTCGGAGCTTCAGGTCAAACAGGCTGAGCGCCGCAACCTCCAGGACCACCGGCAGGGACAGGACCAGGAAACCCGGGAAGAGCCGCTTTCCCATGCGATCGCCATCCTGCCTCGCCCGGAGCGTCCAGGAGATGATGAGGCCGCAGCCCAGCAGGTAGATGAGGTTGGCTGCGTGGTGTATCCAGGTGTCCCAGAACCCAGGGTGAGCAAGGAAGAGGTTCCGGAGGACGTTCGGGAACATGCCAAGGGCCATCCAGCCGGGGAACCGACGGGGGATGTGATGGGGGAAGATCTCGCACAGGGTCGCGCAGAGGGCGATGAACCCGGCCGCCACCAGCAGGCTCTGGGTCCGGTCGACCAGATCCGGATTCATCGTGGGCAGGGTGCCCAGGGCCAGCACGGCATGGCGCAGACCCACCAGGAGGCAGGTGAGGGCCAGCCAGCCCATCATCCGATCCCGGCGTGACACCGCTTCCATGCCGATGCTGACGAACAGCGCCGCCAGCGCCCCGGTCTGAAGGGCGTCGAGGAAGGGCCAGTCCAGGAGTTGCATGCAGAACTTTCAGTGAGATGGGAGGATGGTGCCCTACAGCCTAAGCCAGATATGGGTGGTCTCGTAGCCGCCTTTATCCTTGAAAGTGTGAATCCAACTATTGGAGATCCCGTTGATCGCCTTCGAGAACCTGGAAGTGCGCTACACCGCGACCGCGGCGCCCGCCTTGAAGGGCCTGACCCTGTCCCTCGAACGCGGTATCGTGGGCCTTCTGGGCCCCAACGGTGCCGGGAAGTCCACGCTGCTGAAGGCCCTGCTGGGCCTTCTGAGGCCTTCCCGAGGTTCGGGTACCGTGCTGGGGGTGTCCCTGGGTGCGGCTGAATCGTCGAAGCTGCGCTCCCGCATCGGCTATATGCCTGAGTACGACGCTCTCATCGAAGATGCCTCCGCCTACGAGCAGGTGGCCTTCTGGGGCGAGCTCAGCGGCCTCACACCGGAGGCCGCCCGGGATCGTGCCCACG
>CAIYNT010000322.1 GCA_903927605.1 uncultured Holophagaceae bacterium | reverse complement strand
CGACGCGGTGTTTGAGAACACCATCTGCGAAGACACCTGGATGCGTCAGGACGAAGCCAGAGAACTGGCGCAGACCGTGGACTCGGTGATCGTCGTGGGCGGGAAGGCCTCGAGCAACACCAAGCACTTGGCGGAGCTCGCCCATCACTACGGCAAGCCCGTGCAGTATGTGGAAACCGCTGCAGAACTGGATCTGGCGGGTTTCAGCGGCAGGGAAACGGTGGGTGTGCTCGCGGGCGCCTCCACCCCCACCTGGCTGGTGGACGAGGTGGTGGATGTGCTTGAGCAGCTGGGCGACGGACCCAGCCGCTGGCGTAATTTTCTCCGGGCCGCCTTCGGCAGTTCATCGCTGCTGGCCATGGGTGGTGGTCTCATGACTCTGGGCGTGCACCGGTGGCTGGACCTGACTATGGGGTGGCGCTATCCCTTGCTGACGGCAACCTATGTGCTCGCCATGTATCTGCTCAGTCCCTTCCTTGATCCGTTGGGCCTGGGCGCCAAGGGGCCGGCCAGGGCCAGGTTTCTCGAACGCAATCGCAGGGCCCTGTTGCTGTCGGCCCTCGTCGCCCTGGCGCTTACGCTCGGGTTGGCGGCCAGTCTCGGCATGAAGGTCCTGGGCATTGTGATTGGCGCGTCCTTGGTGGGGACAGCCTACAAACGTCGCTTCCGGGTGGCCGGTACGGAGTTCAGTCTGCGGGGTATACCAGGATCCAAAGATTTGGTCGTGGCCTTGGCGCTGGCCACCGTGGTAGTCGTCACGCCGGTCTGGCAGGCGGGCCGGAGCTGGGATCTGCGGGCCTTCGCGGCGATCTTCCTGGTGGGTGTCCTGGCCTTTGTCCGCACCGTCATCTACGAAATCCGCGACATGCAGAACGATCAGATCGTGGGCAAGGAGACCCTGCCGATCTTCCTGGGCAAGCGGGCCACCAAGGTCGTGCTTCTCGGGCTTCTGGTTACCTTGCTGATCGGTACCCTCTGGCTCACTTTCGAGAATCGAAGTCAGGGGCATCCGATGGCCGTGGCGCTGGTGCTGGTCCTCTGCGCCGCCTATCCGATGCTCTACCTGTGGCTGTACCACGAGCGCTTCACGACCGGAAGGCACCGCTTCGAGCTGAGCGTGGACTTCAGCTTCTACCTGGTAGGGTTGCTGGCGCTCATCTAGTGCTTGCTGGATTCCGTGGAGCTGCTAATTTGGGGTCACCATTTCACAAGGAGATCCCATGCGAATGAAATCCTTTACCGCCCTAGCCGCCATGGCCGTTCTGGGCGCCGCTCTAGGTTGGGCCGCAGCCGCCGCTAGCTATCAGAAGACCGGTGTTGTGAAGGAAGTGGCTGCCGACAGCTTCACCCTCGACCTCGGCAAAGAAGAGTGGCGTTTCTACACCGATGGCGGTACTGCCGGAAAGGATGCCCTCAAGGCCGGTGACAAGGTCACCGTCACCTACAAGCAGGTTGCGACCAAGGTTGAATCCAAAGCTGCCGCCAAGGCTCCTGCGAAGAAGAAATAACAGTCAGCCCGCAGGTGGTATCTGCAAAACGGGGCGTCGGTGGCGCCCCGTTTTGCAGCCTGTGCCAGGATGAACGGATGCGGAACTGGGTCCTCATCACGGGCTGTTCATCGGGCATCGGACGGGCCCTGGTGCCGCTGTGCCGGGGAGCCGGATGGGGTGTGGTGGCCACCGCCAGGAATCCCGCGACCCTGGCGGATCTGCCACCAGGCGAGGACCTGCGCATCCTTCCGCTGGATGTGACGGATGCAGCCAGCATTGCAGCGGCTGCCGGCGCCTGCGCCGACCTGCGCCTCAAAGCCCTGGTCAACAATGCAGGCTATGGTCAAGTCGGTCCTCTTGAGTTGGTGCGGCCAGAGGAGCTGCGAGTGCAATTCGAGACCAATGTGATTGGCCTCCACGCCACGACGAACGCCTTCCTGCCCCTGCTGCGACGGGAGCTTGGGGCGCGCATCCTGCAGGTGGCCTCCGTGCTGGGGCGCCACTCCATTCCGCTGGCAGGACCCTACAACGCTTCCAAGCATGCGGTGGTCGCCCTGGCGGAGACCCTGCGGCTGGAAGTGGGTCGTGCGGTGGCCGTGGTGCTGGTGGAGCCTGGCGCCATCCGGACGGCCTTCCGCGACACCCTGGCCAAGGCCTGGGGCGACCTGCCGGAACGGGCCCGCGGAACGCGCTATGAGGCCATCCTGGGCCGCTACCTGGCCCATCGGAAAGGCCAGGCCGAGCGCTTCGCCATGGAGGCGGAGACCTGCGCCAGGAAGATCCTCGGTGCCCTGAATGCCGCGCACCCACCGAGGCGACTGGTCATCGGCCGCGATGCCTTCTGGGCCGGCAAGCTGAAGGCCCTCCTGCCAGCGGCCTGGTGGGAGGGCCTTTTGCGTCGTATCTATGGGCTCGGATGAGCTACTTGTAGATGCCGCAGCCCATGATGACGTCACCTTCAGCCATGCAGAAGGAGGTCTTTTCCTCGACCTTCCCGGTGGTAGGGTTGGGCCACTTGTACTCGATCCACCCGCCGCCCTTCTTCTGCGCGGCGTGGATGATGTCCTGGACGATAAATTTCCCGTCGGGATCCTTGATGTTCCAGCGGTTGGTTCCGGCGGCCGCGGGGTTCATCCCGAAGGCCAGGGTGATGCCCTTAGGGTCGTACACAAACAGGTAGAGCGTGCTGCCGGGCTTGACGTGGAATCGGCCGTTCGCCTGCTGCACTTCCGCGATGAAAGCATCCTTGCCCTTGGCCTTCAGGAAGGCGATGCCTTCCTTCACCATGGCTTCGGCTTTGGGTCGCTCCGCCGGTTGGGAAGAGAGGGGGGTGCAGATGGTGACGAGCGCCGGAAGCGCCCATCGGAGATAGAATCGCGGGGTTCTCATGGTTGTGCTCCTTGGAGGTTAGATCACGCTTCTTAGGTGTATGGGCCGGGCTCACAGGCGAACAGGCCCTGGATGGGGCTGACGAGTCACTTGTAGATACCGCAGCCGATCATCCAGCCATCCAGGCCCTCGACGTAAGAGGTCTTCGCGTCGAGCTTGTTTGTCTTCGGGTTGGGGTATTTGTAGTCCAGCCAGCCGCTGCCCTTGGTCTGGACGATCTTGGCGAGTTCCTGGACGATCATAACTCCATCGGGATCCTTGAGGTTCCAGCGGTTGGTGCCGATGACCGCAGACTGGAAACCCATCCCCATGCAGAGGCCTTTCATGTCGTAGATGAAGACATACATGTCGTCGCCGCTCTGCACGTGGAACCGACCTGTGGCCATGTTGACCTCCTTGAGCATGGCCTCCTTGCCGTTCTTCTTGCCGAAAGCGATGGCGTCCTTCACAAGGGCTTTGGCTTTCTCCTGCTGGGCCATCAAAGGCATGGCGAGGCAGATGAGGGCCGGAATGAGAATGTTGCGCATGCGCATGAAAGCCTCCAAATAGGCAGATGCCCTATCTGAGGGGATCGTCACCCTACAGAGCAACTTGAATTTCTGCCCGCCCTGCCAGACTGGGGGCATGACCGAAGACCGCCTCTACCTCATCGACACCTTCGCTTTCATTTTCCGTGCCTACTTCGCTAATCCGCGACTGAAGAACGGAGCGGCGTATACCTTCACCCGGTTGGTGCTGCAGCTGCTGGCGAAGCACAAGCCCACCCACATCGCCTGCGTGTTCGACACGCCGGAGCCCACGTTCCGGCATGAGATCTATCCGGAATACAAGGCCAACCGCGATGCCATGCCCGAGGATCTGCGGCCCCAGATCCCTATGATCCGCCAGCTGGTGGAGGCGCTGAACATCCCCATCGTGGAACTCCACGGCTACGAGGCGGACGACGTCATGGGCACTTTGGCCCGGGAGGCTTCCGCCATGGGGCTTCCGGCCGTCATCGTGAGCCCGGATAAGGACCTGCTGCAGTTGGTGGACGATGACCTGCACATCCAGGTGCTGAACACCAGGGATGGCGAGGTGTGGCACGACCGCGAGGGGGTGAAGGCCCGCATGGGCGTATGGCCCGAGCAGGTGGTGGACTTCCTCAGCCTGGTGGGGGACGCCTCTGACAATGTGAAGGGCGTGCCGGGCATCGGTGAGAAGGGCGCGGCCCTGCTGCTGGAGAAGTTCGGCACACTGAACGGGGTCATCGTGTCCATGGCCGAACTCAAGCCCAAACAGCGCGAGGGTCTGGAGACCGCCGCCGACTGGCTGGAGCTCACGAAGCGCCTGGTGACCGTGGTGACGGACCTCAAGCTCGCTCTGCATCCCAAGGATCTTGCCTACTCCGGCGTGGACGAGGCCAAGGCCCGGGAGACGTTCAAGGAACTCGGGTTTCAGACCCTCACCAAGGAGTTCACCCAGAGCGCCGAGCAGGCGGGCCGCGAGCGGAAGTACCGGGCCGCAGCCACTCTCGCCGATCTCGAAGCTGCGGTGGTCGCCTGCCGTGCCGCCGGGCGCTTCGGTCTCGATACCGAAACCACCAGCATCGACCCCACCCGGGGCCATATCGTCGGTCTGAGCCTGGCTTGGGCACCCAGTGAGGGCCTCTATGTGCCTCTGGCTCACTTGAAACCAGCCACGGCGGACACGGAAGGTTCTCTCCCGGGGCTGCTGCCGGATTCCGGTCTTCCCGCGGCCCTGCTGGACCTGCGGGGAAATGCGGCGGCCTTCTTCGCGGAGCTGACCCCCCACCTGGATCCCCGCAACCTTCCATACGTGGATGTTCAGCGCGTGACGGCGCCCCTGCTGGCGGACGCCGGCATCGGAAAGTGCGGCCAGAATCTCAAGTACGACCTGCAGGTGCTGGCCCGTCACGGCCTGCCGGTGGCGGGGCTGGTGGACGACAGCATGGTGCTGAGCTTTCTCCTGGAGAGCGGTGTCCGCCATAACTTGGATGACCTCTCCGTGCGCCTGCTGGATGTCAAGCCCATCGCCTTCGAGGAGGTGGTGGGCAAGGGCAAGGCCCAGAAGCGCTTCGACGAGGCCGAATTTGAGCATGCGGTGCAGTACGCCGCGGAGGACGCCGACCTTGCCCTGCGGCTTTGTGACAACCTGCGGGCGAAGCTCACGGATGACCAGCTGAGGCGACTCTACGAAGAAGTGGACCTTCCCTTGGTGGAAGTGCTGGCGACCTTGGAAGGACACGGGGTCAGGCTTGACCTGGATGTCCTAGCCCAACTCGCCGTGCGCATGCACGGCGAGCGGAAACGCGCCGAGGCCCGGGTCATCGAGCTTGCCGGCGAGCCCTTCAACCTGAATAGCCCCACCCAGCTGGGCGCCATTCTCTTCGGCAAGCTCGGCTACAAGCCCGTGAAGTACACCGGCAAGACCAAGGCTCCCAGCACCGATGAGGATGTGCTCCAGGAACTGGCCAAGGAGCAGGGGGCCGAGATCGCTTCTGAGCTGCTACGTCACCGGCAGATGGTGAAGCTGCTGGGCACCTATGTCGAAGCGCTGCCGCTGATGGTGAACCCCGTGACAGGTCGCGTGCACACGCGCCTACACCAGGCAGCGGTGGCTTCGGGACGGCTGGCCTCCAGCGATCCCAACCTGCAAAACATCCCCATCCGCACGGAGGAGGGCCGCGCCATCCGTGGGGCCTTCGTGCCCGAGCCCGGCTGGGTGCTGTTGGACGCCGACTACAGCCAGATCGAGCTGCGGGTGGTGGCGGCCCTGGCCGAAGATCCGGTGCTGCTGGGGGCTTTCGAGGCCGGCGAGGACATCCATCGCCGGACCGCCTCGGAGGTGATGGGCCTCCCCATGGAGCAGGTGAGCGCCGAGGATCGCAGCCGGGCCAAGGCCGTGAACTTCGGCCTGCTCTACGGCCAGGGGGCCTTCGCCCTGGCGGCCAACCTGGGCATCACGCAGAAGGAGGCCAAGGCCTTCATCGAACGCTACTTCGAGCGCATGCCCAAGGTGGCGGCTTGGATTGAACATGCTAAGGAGAAGGCTCTGGCGGAGGGCCTGGTCCGCACGCACTGGGGCCGCATCCGCCGCATTCCCGAACTCGAAAGCCCCAACAAGCAGTTCCAGGCCCAGGGTCTGCGGGAGGCTATCAACACCATCGTCCAGGGCACGGCCGCCGACCTCATGCGCCGGGCCATGGTGCGTCTGCACCGGAGCCTCCTGGCCTCGGGTCTGAAAGCCCGGCTGCTGCTCCAGGTCCACGACGAGCTGCTGATGGAGGCTCCCCCGGAGGAGGAGGAACGCGCCTCGGCCCTGTTGAAGGAAGCCATGGAAGGTGCCGACGATCTGGGCGCCCTGGGCGTGAAGCTCGCGGCCGAGGTCCGCACCGGCGACAGCTGGCTGGCTTGCAAGTAATTATGGCGTTTGACAGTTTGTCGGGTCTTTTCTCGGGATCAGGCGATTTCGGGAGGTTTTGTGATGGCCGCCCGAGCCCAAATCCAACGGTGAGGTCATCATTGGGCGATTCCAGCGTGTCCCCACGCCAGGACCCAAACCCCCTTCCGGAGGAGCCCGATCATGAGCCAGTACAACATCGCGTGGCTGCCCGGTGACGGAGTCGGCGTCGAGGTCATGGAAGCGGCGAGGCTCTGCCTCGACGCTCTGAAGTTCGATGCGGCCTACACCCATGGGGACATCGGCTGGGAGTTCTGGTGCAAGGAAGGTGAGTCGTTCCCCCAGCGCACCATCGATCTGCTGAACCACAGTCATGCCGCCATGTTCGGCGCCATCACCTCCAAACCGGTGAAGGACGCCGAGGCCGAACTGGTGCCGGAGTTGAAGGGGAAGGGCCTCATCTACCGCAGCCCCATCGTCCGCATGCGGCAGATGTTCGACCTCTTCACCTGTCTGCGGCCCTGCAAGGCCTATCGCGGCAATCCCCTGAACTACCAGGAAGGCATCGATATGGTGGTCTTCCGGGAGAACACCGAGGACCTCTACGCAGGGGTGGAATTCAGCCCCGTGCCCGACGAGCTGAAGGCCAGCCTGAAGAAGCTCAGCAAGCCCTTTGGCCACTTCGCCGACTTGCCCGGCGACCAGTTCGCCATCACCTGCAAGGTCAATACGATGAAGGGCTGTGATCGCATCATCCGGGCCGCCTTCGAGTACGCGAAGAAATTCGGCTATCCCAAGGTGACGGTCATCCACAAGGCCAACGTGGTGCGCGCCACGGAGGGCATGTTCCTGGAGACCGGCAAGCGCATCGCGGAGGAGTATCCGGGCATCCAGATGGACGACGCCAACGTCGACGCGATCACCATGTGGATGCTGAAGAACCCGAAGAACTACGGCGTCATGGTGGCGACGAACCTCTTCGGCGACATCATCAGCGACCTGGCGGCCCAGATGGTGGGTGGCCTGGGCTTCGGCTGCAGCGGCAACATCGGTGAGAAACTGGCGGTGTTCGAGCCCAGCCACGGCAGCGCGCCGAAGTACGCTGGCCAGTACAAGGTGAACCCCATCGCCACCATCCTGGCGGCCAAGATGATGCTGGACTGGCTGGGTGAGACCGAGAAGGGCGCGAGGCTGGAGGCCGCCACCGCCGCCGTCATTGCCGAGGGCCAGGTCCGCACCTATGACATGGGCGGGAAGGCCACCACGCTCGAGATGGGCGAGGCCATTGCGAAAAAACTTTAACCACGAAGACGGGAAGACCACGAAGGTTGGAATGCTGTTTTTCTTCGTGGTCTTTGTGGTCTTCGTGGTGAATCCTTGGATTTGACCATGACCCCGATCCTCATCCACGAAGTCGGCCCCCGCGACGGCCTCCAGGCCGAACAGGCTGTGGTCCCGACGGAGATCAAGCTCGACTGGATCCGCCGGGTGGCGGATTCGGGCGTGGACATCGTCCAGGTGGGTTCCTTCGTGCGGGGCGACAGGATGCCCCAGATGGCAGACACAGATGCCCTGTTCCGCATCCTCGCGAAGGAATCCCACCGCGCCATGCTCTCAGGCCTGGTGCTCAACGAAAAGGGCCTGGAGCGGGCGCTGGAGGTAGGCGTTCAGCTCATCTGCATGGGCGTTTCGGCCTCGGAGACCCACAGCCGCAAGAACACCGGCATGGGTGTGGACGATGCTCTCCGGCGCATCATCGCCACGGCTCTGGAAGCGAAAAAGGCAGGACTACGGGTGCAGGTGAGCGTGCAGAGCGCCTTCGGCTGTGGCTTCGAGGGCGCTATCGCCGAGGACCAAGTCATGCGTCTGGTGGCGGCCTATCTGGAGGCCGGACTTACTTCCATCAGTTTGGCCGATACGGCGGGTCACGCCCATCCCGCCCAGGTCCGACACTACGTGCAGAGGGTGCTGGCGCTCGATCCGGCCATCGAGATCACCGCTCACATCCATGACACCTACGGTCTGGGCATGGCCAATGTCCACGCTGCCGTGGAAGCTGGCGTAAATGTCATCGAGACCAGTTTCGGCGGTCTCGGCGGCTGTCCCTTCACCAAGGTGGCCGCCGGCAATGTTGCCACGGAGGACCTGGTGCACGGCCTCCAGCGCAATGGTCAGCGCACGGACATCGACCTCGCCGCCCTCATTGGTGTGGCCAGGGACGTGGCCAAGTACTTCGAACGGGAACTCCCTGGCCGCGTCCACAAGACCGGGCCGATTCAATCGGTCAAGCACAAGTGGTGAAAGGGTTTTATGAGTAGGAAGATCCTCGACGGCATCAAGGTCCTCGACCTCACCAACGTCCTGTCTGGGCCCTTCACCACGCTGCACCTGGCTCTGCTTGGAGCCGAGGTCATCAAGGTGGAGAACCCCAAAGAGGGCGACCTGGCCCGCAAGCTGGGCATTGTCCCGGAGCTGAACAAGAAGCTCATGGGCACCAGTTTCCTAGCCCAGAACTGCAATAAGCTCTCCATCACGCTCAATACCAAGTCGCCGGAGGGCAGGGAGTTGTTCCACCGCCTGGTGAAGGATGCGGATGTCGTCGTGGAAAACTTCCGCCCCGGCGTCATGGATCGTCTTGGCCTGGGCTACCAATCCCTGGCGGAGATGAACCCCCGGCTCATCTACTGCGCCATTTCTGGCTTCGGCCAGACGGGTCCAGACGCCCTCAAGCCTGCCTACGACCAGATCATCCAGGGCTTGTCCGGTGAGATGGCGGTGAACGGCAACGAGCACTTGAACCCCCTGCGCGCGGGTTTCCCCGTCTGCGACACGGTCGGTGGACTCAACGCTGCCTTCGCGGTAATGGCGGCTCTGTTCCATCGTGAGCGCACGGGGCAGGGACAGTCCATCGACATTGCCCTGCTGGACAGCATCATGCCCCTCATGGGCTGGGTGGCGGCCAACCTGCTCATCGGCGGCGAGCAACCCGTCCTCATGGGCAACCACAACTTCACGGCGGCGCCCAGCGGCTCCTTCCGCACCCAGGACGGCCACATCAACATCGCCGCCAACAAGCAGGAGCAGTGGGAAGCAGTCTGTGACGTGCTGGAACTGTCGGAGCTGAAGACGGATCCCCGCTTCCAGGAAAGGGATACCCGCAAGCAGAACCGGAAAGTGTTGACGCCCCTTCTTGAGGCTCGGCTGACCCGGAAACCTACCGGTTTCTGGGTGAGGGAACTGAATGCGAAGGACGTGCCGAGTGGCGAGATTCTCGGGCTGGAAGCTGCGTTGCGGCAGCCGCAGATCCGGCACCGGCAAGTGCTTCGTAAGGTCCCAGTGGAGGGGGTCGGAAATGTGGAAGTCTTCGGCCTCACGGCGCTCTTCGGGAAGACCCCGGGCACGGTGGACTCGCCGCCCCCGACCCTGGGTCAGCACAATGCTCAGGTCTTCGGGGCCCTCGGCCTTTCCGAATCAGAGATGGCCGAGCTGAAATCCAAAGGTGTCATCTAGGGAGTTCCCATGGGTATGACCGTTGTCGAGAAGATCCTGGCCCGTGCCTCGGGCCTGCCCTCGGTGCAGGCAGGGGATGTGGTGGAACCCAAGGTGGACCTCGCCATGTCCCACGAGAACGCGGCTCTGGTGATCAACCAGTTCCAGGAAATATTCCAGGGCACCGGCCTCGAACCCAAGGTCTGGGACCCTACAAAGGTCGCCATCATCTTCGACCACCGCGTGCCGGCGGAGTCACCGAAAACCGCCACCAACCAGAAGAAGATCCGGGAGTTCGTGGCAGCCAACGGCATCACCAAGTTCCACGATGTGCGCGGCGACGTGGGCGGCATCTGCCACCAGATCCTGCCGGAGTACGGCTATGTGCGCCCTGGGTTCGTGATTGTCGGGACAGACTCGCACACCACCAGCCATGGGGCCCTTGGGGCCTTCGGCTTCGGCGTGGGCGCCACGGAGATGGCTTCGGCCTGGGCCCTGGGCATCGCCGTAAACATCGAAGTACCTGGCACCATCAAGGTGGTGGTGAAGGGCGAGTTCCCGCCCTTCGTGGGGCCGAAGGATCTCATCCTCCACCTGATCGGCCGCCTCACCGCCCAGGGCGCCAACTTCAAGGTGCTGGAGTTCCACGGCGGGACCATCCGGCAGATGAGCACCAGTGGTCGCCTGGCCATCTGCAACATGAGCGTGGAAGCCGGCGCGACTTCGGGCATCGTGCCCGGCGATGAGGAGACCGTGCGCTACCTCCGCGAGGAGGCTGGCGTCACCGGGCCCATCCCCTGTGTGACCCCGGACGCCGACGCCACCTATGTCCGTACTGTGGAGATCGACGTGTCTGCGCTGGCGCCTCAGATCGCCTGCCCGCACATGGTGGATAACGTGAAGCCCATTGACCAGGTGCTGGGCACCAAGGTCCACCAGATTGTCATCGGTAGTTGCACCAATGGACGCCTGGACGACCTGGCCGACGCTGCCGCTATCCTGCGTGGGAAGAAGGTCGCCCAGGGTACGCGCCTGCTGGTGTTCCCCGCGTCCAGCAAGATCTTCGGCCAGGCCTTGGACAAAGGCTACATCCACGACCTCATGAGGGCCGGCGCCGTGGTGATGAACTCTGGCTGCGGGCCCTGCCTGGGCGTCCATGAAGGGGCGCTGGGCGATGGTGAGACCGCCCTCAGTACCACGAACCGCAACTTCAAGGGCCGCATGGGGAATCCCGCGGGCTTCGTCTACCTCTGCAGCCCGGTGGTGGCCGCCGCCTCGGCTATCACCGGCGTCATCACCGATCCGAGAAAGGGCTGAACCATGGCCAAGGTCATCCTCAAGCTCGAGAACGACATCAGCACCGACGACATCTATCCTGGTCGCTTCATGGCCACGGTGCTGCCCACCGAGACACCCCAGTTCGCTTTCTTCGACCGCACGGAGTTCAACACAAAGCTCAAGGCCAAGGCCTTCGCGCCAGGCTCCATCATTGTGGGTGGCGAGAACTTCGGCTGCGGCTCCAGCCGGGAACAGGCCTGCTCGACGTTGAAGGGCCACGACGTGGCCGTGGTCGCCCGAAGCATCTCCCGCATCTTCCTGCAGAACAGCATCAACCTGGGCCTGCAGGTGGTCATCTGCCCCGCTATCGAGGCGGGTGAAGGCGATGACCTGGAGATCACGGCGGATCAGGTAATCAACCGGACCATCGGGAAAACCTTCGACCAGGTGACGCTGCCCGCCGCCCGCAAGGGCATCATGGATGCCGGTGGCCTCATCCCCTACACCCGGGCACGGCTCATGGCCAGGGGCTGATCGTTCCAAACTGACCAACCACGAAGACCACGAAAGAGGAATTCATTCTTTTCTTCGTGGTCTTCCTGTCTTCGTGGTGAATTTCTTGACCGTTAATTATTCCGTGCTCTCGAATGCATCCTCCGGACACGGATGGTGGCGGTTCCGGATGGCGTGGATGGCCAGATCGTAGTCGGGCTCGTGGGTGAGTTCGGGCACCAGCTCGGTGTGCACGACCGTGCCGTTCTCGTCCAGTGCCACCACGGCCCGGGCGAAGAGGCCCCGCATGGGACCGTCCGCCAAGGTGACGCCGAAGGCCTTGCCGAAGTCGAGGTGGCGGAAGGCAGAGGCGGTGAGCACCCGATTCAGCTGCTGGGCTCCGCAGAACTGCGATTGCGCGAAGGGCAGATCCATGGAGACGCAGAGCATGACCGTGTCAGCCAGGTCGGCCGTCAGGTGGTTGAACTTCCGCACACTCTCCGCGCAGGTGGAGGTATCCAGGCTGGGAAAGATGCTCAGCACCACGCGCTTGCCCTCCAACTCCACGCTGGTGATCTCGCTGAGGTCGTCGCGCGTAAGCGTGAAGGGGGGTGTCGCGTGTCCCGGCAGAGGCAACTCGCCGCAGGTGTGGATGGGGTTTCCGTTCAGGGTGATCGTGGCCATGGGGACCTCCCGGCGCGCCCATCCTACTCCCATGTCCGGGACCCGTTTACACCATTCTTGACCCTGCGGACCTGTTTATGACGGATGCCATAGATGACCGTCTTCTGAGGCGAAGGCTCTCAAGGGAGCGGAGCGGTCCGGGCTCGGCGATACTGGGAAGTGGAGGTCCCCATGAAGATCCTGCTCCTCGGCTCTGGTGGCCGGGAACATGCCCTGGCGCTGAAGCTGAAAGCCTCAGTGCGGCCTGTGGACCTGGTATCGGCCCCCGGCAGTGATGCCCTGGCGGAGTTGGGTGGCCGCGTGGCCCTGGATCTGGAGGATCCGGCTTCGGTGACAGCCTGGTGCAGCGATAACCATCCCGACCTGGTCGTGGTCGGACCCGAGGTTCCGCTCGTAGCAGGGGTGGCCGATGCCGTGCGGGCCCTGGGCATCCCGGTCTTCGGGCACGATGCCGCCACGGCCCGGCTGGAGGGCAGCAAGGCCTTCGCCAAGGACTTCATGCACAGGCATCACATCCCGTGTGCTGCCAGCCACAGGGTTACGAACCTGGCCGCAGGCGAAGCGCTGATCCGCAACTGGTCCCACGGCTATCCCATCGTGCTGAAGGCCGACGGCCTCGCCGCGGGCAAGGGCGTGGTGCTGGCCACCAGTGAAGCCGAGGCCCTGGCGACCTTCCGGGCCTTCCTGGCCGGCCAGTTCGGAGAGGCCAGCAAGACGGTGGTCCTCGAGGCGCCGCTGGTGGGCATGGAGCTCTCCCTGCATGTGCTGGTGGATGTGGATGCGGAGCACGCGGCCTACACGATGCTGCCCGCCTGCCAGGATCACAAGCGCATCTTTGAGGGGGACCGGGGCCCCAACACCGGTGGCATGGGCGCTTTCGGGCCGCTTCCTTTTCTGCGTCCCGAGGACATCGAGCTCATGCGCAACACCCTGGTGGAGCCCACCGTACGGGGCTTGCAGAAGGATGGTCTCGTGGCCCGGGGCGTGCTGTTCCTGGGGGTCATGTGGACGGCCTCGGGACCGGAACTGCTGGAGTACAACGTGCGCTTCGGCGACCCCGAGACCCAGGTGCTCATGCAGCTGCTGGACGAGGATCTGGCGAGCCTGCTATTGGAAGTGGCTGAGGGTCGGCTGGTCGCCCGGGAGTTGAAGCTGAAGCCCCACACGGCCATCACCGTGGTGCTGGCGGCCGAGGGCTACCCCGAAGGCGCGAAGCAGGGTGTGCCCATCGCCATCGGAACACCGGCCGTCACCGTCATCCACGCGGGCACCCGCAAGCAGGCTGGCCAGTGGCTGACCCATGGCGGTCGCGTCCTCAACCTCGCCACCTCCGCACCGGACCTTGCCGCCGCCCGCGCCGCCATCGAGGCCGCGCTGTCCCAGGTGCACTGGCCGGGCATGCAGGTGCGCCGCGACATTGGCCTCAAGGGCCTCAGGCACGCCCAGGCCGGGAAGACCGTTCAGGATCCCTGGTGAGCCGTTCTTGATCAGCTGCGGCTGCGCAGCAGCCAGACCAGGGTGGTGAGCGCCAGCCCGACGAGGGTGGCAGTGCCCACGGTCCGGTGGATCCGGGGTACCGAAGGATGGGTGCTCCGCGCCTCGCGCCAGGCCAGGGCCATCCCTCCTGCCAGCATGGTCAGCCCTGCTGCGCCAAGGGTGGCGAGCCAGAGGGTGAGGTGGAGTCCGGGCAGGTTCCTCGGGTGCAGCACCAGACGCAGGCCGACCACAGTAAAAACGGCCGTCATCAGGTGGTTATGCAGGCGGTACTCGCCGCGGCGGACGGCCCGGAGGGCCAGGACCAGTAGCAGGGCCGCGGGGATCAGCAGAAGATCGAGCATGACAGCCAGACTACTCGAACCAAGTTACAGCGGCAGGGACTCCATCCGCTTGTCGCCTTCCCAGCGATAGAAGCCCGAGCCGGTCTTGCGGCCGAGACGACCGGCTGCCACCAACTGACGGAGCAGGGCCGGTGCCTTGAACCGGGGCTCGCCGAAGGCGTCGAAAAGCACTTCAGCCACATTCTGCATGGTGTCGAGTCCGATGAAGTCGCTGAGGTAGAGCGGTCCCATGGGGTGCCCGCAGCCCAGTTTCATGCCCGTGTCGATGTCCTCCACCGTGG
>CAIYNT010000321.1 GCA_903927605.1 uncultured Holophagaceae bacterium | reverse complement strand
TGGATCATGAAGTTGGGGATGACGCGGTGGAAGGCGAGGCCGTCGTAGAAGCCGGATTCGATGAGCTTCACGAAGTTCGCCACGGTGCCCGGCGCTTCCTTCGGGAAGAGTTGCAGGTTGATGTCGCCCTTATCGGTCTGGAAGAGCACACGGGTCATGGTCACCTCTCATGGTCAAACATCCAGAATAGGATCCGGGCCGACTGGCGTCAGCATGAACTTCCCGGACGCCCTGTCTGCCTCGACCCTGTCGAGACAGACATTCTTTTCGCTCCCAGGACAAATTGCTTCTGATTTTTCATGGAGGGGTCTAGGCTATGCGCTGTCCCTTCCATTGTTGGGTTCTGAGTCTCAGAATCCTCAGTGGCGCCTTTATTCCCTTTCCATGGAGGAAGCTATGCCGACCAAACAGGTCAAAGTGCATGCTGATGGCTGCACGCCTGACACTCTGGAACTGACGAAGTACGAGGACAAGGTCGTATTTGTCAAGGGGGACTCCAAAGCCCCCCTGACCGTTCATGTGGACAACCACGCCCTCTTCGGCACGGCAGTCTGCTCGGTCGGGGACTCGGCCTCCGAGGCCACGGTCTACACACCCAAAGCCGTCGGGAACTACACCATTGGCCTGACCCCTTCGAAGGGCGCGGTTGAGGCGGGAACGGTCAAGGTCCTCTGCCTCGCAGCCTCCACCGCGCTGGGGGCCAGCAGCACCGGAACTATCAAGGTCAACGGCTGATCAGTGCCCGTCAGGGTGCGGACTCGGCCAGTTGGCGGGCCCGCTCAGCCAGCGGCTTCCATTCCGCGATCAGATTCCGGTTCAGGCTGAAGGCCTCGACAAATGCCCGCTGGGCTTCCGAGGCCTTGGATGTGCGTCTGTCCGGTGAAGGGATCTCGGCTTCTTCCAGATCCAGGCCTCCTCGCAGGGCGATCGCCTCTGCACAGCGGGGCTGGGTTTTCAGGATGCGGACCAGGATAGCTCGCCCTCGGACTAGGCTCGGGGCAGCGTCCTGCCCCGTGGTCCGCGCCCACTGGGCCTGCGTTAAATAGAGGTGGGCGAGGGCTAGCTGGATCTCCAGGGAGTCGCTGGCAACGTCCAGGGCCTTTTCCAGCGGCTCGGCAGCAGCGGTGAAATCCTTCAGCTGAGCGTTTTGATGCAGGACCCTCCACCTCGCCGCAGCCGTGCGCAGTTCCCCAAGGTAATGGAGGGCATCCGGATCCTGCGGATCAAGAACCAGGACTTTCGCCAAAATAAACTCCCCGCGCTGGATGCTCGAAGTCGGGTCCCCTCCCACGCGCAGGGTCCTTTCTATTCGTACCGCGCAGGCCCGGCCGAGGTTCGCAATGCACGCCTTGTTGCCAGGGGATACCGCCTCCGCCTTCTGGAGCACGGCCTCCGCTTCATGCAGGCTATGCAGGGATTTCTGGCCACCTTCCCAGCGCGCCTTGCAGATCAGGAGATCGCCCATGTTGAGGTAGCCGTGCACCTGGTTCGGGGCGACCCGGATGGCCTTTCGATAGGCCTCCTGGGCCTGGGTCAATAGAGGGAATGGCTCCCTTCCGGCCTCCCACGCGCATTGGGCGAGTTGCAACAGGGCCGTTCCAACGCCATTGTGCAAATGAGGAATGGCGCCGTTGATGGCGATGCCCTGGCCGTTGGCGTCAATGGACCGCCGGAGTTCCGGTTCCGGATCCTCGCCCTGGTCCCGCTTCCTCAAGGCGAGGCTGTAGAGGACCTTCCCGCGGACGAAATAGGGGACAAAGTGCTTGGGATTGAGGGTCTGGGCCTGATCCAGCACTTTCAGCGCCAACATGAGATCGGCCTCAGGATCAGCCGCCTTCGGCAACGCCGCCCGCTGCTGGAGGCAGGTGCCCAGGTTGATCCAGGCGGGCAGCAGGTGGGGCTCCATTTTCGTGGCACGCTCATAGGCGGCAATGGCCCCGTTCAGATGGGTAGAAGGATCCTTCCCATTCTGCTCCTCGAAATCAGACCAGGTCTGGTGGATCAGACCGATGTGGTTTTCCACCCGATAATCCCGTTTCTCCGCCGAAAGGGTTTCGAGGGCCTGAAGCCCCTTGGCCAGCTGGCTCGTGGGATCGAGGTTCTGTTCCTGGCGGGCATTCCCCCACTGGTAGTAGGCCATACCCAAAGCCACCCAGGCATCTGCTCGGCTTGGTCCGGCCTTCAGGGCCTTCTCCGCTGCGGCCACGGCCTGCTGGACCAGAGCTTCGGCCGGTTCGCCTCGATTTGTCTTGAAGTCTGCGAGTTGTCCTAATAGCGCCGACTCGAGGATGAGCGAGGGCACATGGTCCGCCTGGGCCGCCAGGGCCGTACTCACGGCCCGCATGCCGTGATCGAAGGGCATCATCACGTCGCCTTGGCCGTACTTCTCCATGATCAGGGCGTTGAGTTCCAGCTCCGCCAGAGCGGCGTGAACGGAGGGGGCGCTCCGACCGCTCACGGCGGCAAGGGCGAGGGCATTGCGGCCAGCATCAAAGTCCCTGAGAGCTCCGTCCCGGTCCCCCTTGTTCCACCGGTTCCAGGCCAGGGCCTGGAGCAGCGAACCCCGGAGCAGTGGAGCCTCGTAGAACCAGGGCAGGTCGTCCTCCACCCTCTTCAGTCGGTCCAGGGCCTCCTCCAGCCGCCCCTGATAGAAGGCCTGGAGGGCCTCCAGGTAGGCCGGGGACGGCACGTCGGAACCGCTGGCCTGTCGCAGGAAAGCCAGGGCCGGAGCTCTGAGGGTCGCCTCGATGTCCCGTTTCCTGGCTTCCCGTTGATCCGCAGAAGGGATGCGCTCAGCTTCCAGCAGCTTCTCCCGGTACCTCCGGCCGAGAACGAGCGCCAGGGCATAGGCCGCACGGGGTTCACGGAAACCGGCATCCCAGGCCATCTGCAGGTGTTCCCGGGCCTTCTCATCATCGTCCAGCGTCAAGTAACCGGATCCGAGCGCGTAGTTTCCAGGCCCATTGGCGAAGGTCCCGGCCTGCCTCATGTCCTCCCGCAACTGGACCATGCGGGTCCGGATGGCCTGCAGGTCGGGACGGATGTCATGGAGGGGAGACAGCGCCGAGTACCGGGCCATGGCTTCGAGGTGGCCCATGCCTTCCGTGAAGTGCTGGGCGAGCCGCTCGCGGCGGGCCGCATCCTTCCGGGTCTTGATCGCTGAACCCAGAGCCAGCAGAACCACCACCAGCGCCAGGGCCCCGACTGAGGCAAGCTGCTTGTGCTTCGAGAGCTTGCGCTGGACCCGGTACCAGAGCCCCGTGGGCCGCGCCTGGACGGGCTCCCCGGCAAGGAAGCGGTCCAGATCATCCGCAAGGGCCTTGGCCGAGTCGTAGCGCTTGGAACGATCCTTCTCCAGGCACTTCAACGTGATGGCTTCCAGATCCCTTGGAATGTCCAGGCCGAGGGCCCGCATGGATTGCACCTCCTCGGTAGAGATGGCACTGAGAACTTCCAGGGGGTTGGATCCTTGGACCGGCGGACGGCCTGTAGCCAAGTGGTAGAGGGTGGCCCCCAGGCTGTAGATGTCGGTGCGCCGGTCCAGTCGGGAAACCTCCCCACTGGCCTGCTCCGGGGACATGTAGGCGGGCGTGCCAAGCACGGAACCCGTCTCGGTGACATCCTGGTTCCACTCATGCGCCAAGCCGAAATCCATGACAAAGGTGCGGAAGGACCCGTCCTCCGCTCGCTCCACCATGATGTTTGCCGGCTTGAGATCCCGGTGGATGATGCCCATCCGGTGGGCCTCATGAACCCCCCGGGCCGCGTTGCGCAGCGCCACCACCTTCTGCTCGAGGGAGAGTCCAGGGCCTGCCACCTCCAGGGAGGATCCGGCGATGTGCTGCATCGAGATGAAGACCCTGCCATCCACCTCTCCCACTTCAAAGACCTTGCACACATGCTCGTGGTCCACCCGGGCCTGAGCCCTGGCCTCCACCAAGAAGCGTTCGATGTGGCGGTCATCGCCGATACGGACGAACTTGATGGCGACTTCCCGACCCAGCCGCCGATCCCGGGCCAGGAACACCATGCCCATGCCACCTTGGCCGAGAAAGCCCAGATACTCGTAGCGATCCCAGTCCTTCACCGGGAATTCGGGCGGCTGAAGGGCGCGGGAATTCTGGCGGAGTGAGCTATCAGCCCCACCAGCCTGAGTTTCCGCCCGTGAAAGGAGGGGATCAAAGGGGGGATCAGTCCGGTCTTCCATATCCACAGCTCGCACCCACAGTGACGCCGCTGGCTCGGATCCGAGGGAGGCCATGGATCCACCGTGAGGCTAGCACAGGTCAGGCTTTTGCTGTTCACACAGACGAAATTCCGGAAGAGGTTTAGCATCAAAGCAGGCGGTCACCATGGACGAAGCCACACTGGACCTCTTCAGTAAGAGCCTTGAACGCTGCTCGATGAATCCCGGGTTCCTGGACCTCTTCTACCAGACTTTCCTCACGTCCTCTCCCAAGGTGCAGGAGAAGTTCGCAAACACCGATTTCGAGAAGCAGAAGCGGGCCTTGCACGGTTCCTTTCACTTGATGCTGCGGGCTGCGCGGGAGGAAGGGCAAGGCCCACCGGCCTTCCTGGAGGACCTGGCCAAACGGCACGGCTCGGCTCAGCTCGCTGTCGGCGCTGAGTTCTACGACCTCTGGCTCGACAGCCTCCTGGCCGCCGTACGGGCCTGTGACCCAGCCCATTCGCCGGCGGTTGAGCTGGCCTGGGAGAAGGTGATGGGGATCGGCATCAGGTATCTCTGCTCCCGGTACCACCAATGAACCACATGTGAATGGAAGGCCTGATGCAGTCGCTGATGCTTCACATCCCCGGCAAACCACCCATCCCCCTGGAAGGCGAGGCCAAGTCCTGGACGCTCGGGCGCTCCTCCCAGAACGATGTGGTGATCCCCGATACCAGCCTCAGCCGACACCATGCCCGCATCAGTCTCAAGGACGGTATCCCCTACCTGGAGGATCTGGGTTCGCTGAACGGAACCTTCATCAACGGAGAGCGGATCACAACGTCCCATCCCCTGCGGGAAGAGGACGACCTCTTATTGGGACAGGTTTCCATGAGTGTAGGACCCGCTTCCCGAGGGCCCCGCGTCCGCATCGGAGCCGATACCGACACCTCCTCCTCCGCTGGTTCCATGGTGCTCCCGCTGGACCGCCTCCGCGCCGCCCCCCAGCGGCGCGAGGCCCCGGAAACCCTGCGCCTCCGAGAAGTGATCCGGGAGATCCAGGCCCTTTCCCTGGAACTGCTGGAGGACAGCCCTCCGGAGCAGTTGCTCTCCCATCTGCTGGACCGGCTGTGGACTCTGCTGAAGCCCTGGCGGGCTGCCGTGCTGATCCAGGACGAGCAGGCGGGACTGCATACCGTGGCCTCCCGCGGGCCGGAAGGCGACCAGCCCATCCTGCTGTCCAGGAGCCTCGTGGACGCCGCTCTCCAGCGGAAGGAGTCCGTGCTCTTCAGCGACTTCGCTAACAACCAGGCCCTGGCCACAGCCTCGCTCCTAAGCACCGGCATCACCTCGGCGATGGTCACCCCTCTGGAGCACCAGGGCGTGGTGAAGGGCCTGCTCTACCTCGATTCCCATCCTCCAAGGCCACCCTTTGACGAAGAGGATCTGCGCCTTGCCAGCACGCTCGCCCATCTGGCCACGGCCAAACTGGAGCAGGCCCGCATGCGGGAAGAGGGCATGGCCCGCAAGAAGATGGATCAGGAACTGGATCTGGCCCGTCACATCCAGCAGGGCCTGCTGCCCGGGTTCCCACCCGAAATCCCAGGCTATGAGGTTCATGGCAACAACCTGCCCAGCCGCCAGGTGTCGGGCGACCTCTTCGGCTGGTGGCCGAAAACCGATGGCCGCTGGCTCTTCTGCCTGGCTGACGTGAGCGGCAAGGGCCTGGGGCCCGGGCTGCTGATGGCCTCTCTGCAGGCCACCCTGGAGGCCTGGACAGAACGGGATCTCTCCACAGGGGACCTGGCCTTTCAACTATCCAGAGTGCTGGCGCGCCACACCGATGGACGACGTTTCATCACGGCCTTCCTCGCCCTGCTGGATCCCCGAACCGGAGCGCTCACCTGCACCAATGCGGGACACAACCCGGCCCTAATCATCCATCCTGGCGGCAGCTTCGAGGAACTGGATGCCCAGGGCCTGCCCCTGGCGCTGTTGCCAGGCCAACCCTATGGGGAATCCACGCTCCAGCTGCAACCCGGTGATCTGCTGGCGGTCTACACAGATGGCATTACCGAGGCCACCAATCCCTTGGGGGAGGAATACGGCCCAGATGCCCTCAACTCCCTGCTTGTCGCCGGGCGCCAGAATCCGCTCATGACCTTGGACTCAACCCTACTCGGGGAGTTGGATCGCTTCACCCAAGGAGCGCCCTACCTGGATGACCGCACACTTCTGATGCTGCGACGGAACTGAGCTCTTGAGCCCGACTACCGAGACAAACAGGGCGTTTCATCCGATCATGTATGGTGATGAACACCCCCGAACACGACCAGAATCAACTGCCAAGTACCCCGGCTCTGCTGCCACCCCCGGATGACCCGTATCGGGCGCATCCCGTAGCTGATTCCCCACCAAACGACTCTGTTTTCCGTCAATCCAGAGAACTGCTCGACATGATCAAGTTCGAGCATACGGTGTTCGCCCTCCCCTTTGCGCTTTTGAGTGCCCTGACGGCGGCGCAGGGCCTGCCTCCGTGGCGCACTTCCCTCTGGATTCTGGCGGCCATGGTGGGGGCTCGCACGGCCGCCATGACCTTCAACCGCCTGGTGGACGTGGAGGTGGATGCGCAGAATCCCCGAACCGCCTCGCGGGCGCTGCCCGCTGGACGCGTCTCGCGGTTGGGAGCCATGCTCCTTATGGGGGCCGGTATCGTCCTGTTCGGGCTGGCCGCCGGTGCCCTGGGTCCGCTCACCTGGGCGCTCTCGCCTCTGGCGCTGGTCGTCATCCTGGGCTACTCGCTCTGCAAACGCTTCACGGCTTGGGCCCATGTGGTGCTGGGGTTGTCCCTTTCCGGTGCTCCGCTGGGCGCATGGATCGCTGTCTCGGGACGCATCGAAGCCCCGGCCCTGTGGCTGTCCGGCGGCGTGCTGGCCTGGACGGCCGGCTTCGATATCCTCTACTCCCTGCAGGACGAGGCCTTCGACCGCTCCTGGGGGCTCCACTCGATCCCATCCAAACTCGGCACCACCCGGGCGCTGTTGCTGTCCCGGTGTCTCCATGCCCTTGCGCTTCTATGCTGGGGGATGTTCAACCATCGGGTGGGCGGGCACTTCTGGACCTGGGCCGGATGGGGTGCCGTTGCCGCGATGCTCATCCGGGAGCAGTGGTTGGTCCGGAAGGGGGATCTGTCCCGCATCGACCAGGCTTTCTTCACCTTGAACAGCCTGATTGGACTCGTGTTTTTCTTGGGTCATGCTTTGGAATACTGGCTGTCGAAGGTGCTGCCGGCGGCGCTGTAGATCGTTGGTTGTAATAAGACGATTCGCGTGCAGGACGCTTCCCAGGTATGCTGTGAGGCCATGTCCGTCCATCAACCTGAACGCCGTCGCGCCCTGCGATCTAGTCGTCCCGATTCTGGGCGCTGGCTCACAGTGATGGTGGTCTTCAGCCATCGCACCTTCCGCTGGTCGCTCACCCGGCGAATGATGCTGTGGGTCCTGGGCGGAGTGGTGGGTTTTTGGGCCCTCGCCATGATCGGCTCGGGCTATGGATTGTGGGCGACGAAGAAGATCATGAGCTTCAGCAACCTCCAGAAGGAAACCCAGGGACAGCAGGAACAACTGCGTTTGTCACTCGACCAGGCGCAGGCCCTTGAGAATGAAGTGGCCACCCTGCGGAAACAGCACACGGAACTGCTGAAGCTGCTGGATCCCAAGGCTTCGTCCGGTTCCCCCCTGCCCGCCCCACCCAGCCAGCCGAATGTCACTCCCCTGCCGCCTGGCACCCAGGAGCGGTTGTCCCGTCTACGCCAGGATCTCGATGCCACTGCCAAGCAGGCGGCGGTAGTCAAGGCGCGTCTGGAGCCCGTGATCTGGGCCTGGAGCCATACCCCCTCGATCCCACCCACTGCCGGTTATCTCAGTTCAGGGTTTGGCGTGAGGGTGAGCCCCTTTTCCCGTTCCAACGAGGTTGGCGATGGCCTGCTCGGGTACCACACGGGCCTCGACATCAGCAATGCTCTCGACACGCCGATCCAGGCTACGGCGGATGGCGAGGTCGAGGAGGCCGGCTGGATGGATCGGTACGGCTGGGGTGTACGAATCCGTCACACTGAGGAACAGGAAACCCTCTACGCCCATCTGAATCGACTCAATGTCAAAGTCGGCCAGAAGGTCTCCAGGGGGGATATCCTGGGATTCATGGGACGCTCAGGAAATGCCACGGGCATCCACCTGCATTACGAGGTCCGCCGGAACGGAAAGCCAGTTAATCCCCAGCCCTACCTCCGGCTCCAGCGCCAATGGCTGAGCGCCCTCGGCCGACCGTCCTGACTCACAAGGAGAGACCCGTGGCCGTATTCCGCACGAAGACCAAGCCTGAACCCGCACCAGCCATCCATTCCCTCCTCGGCAAAGATGTGTTGTTCAAGGGCGAGATCCATACGAACTCCCACAGCTTCCGGGTGGAGGGCGTCGTGGAAGGCACCATCCATTCCACGGGAGAAATCTCGATCGCCCCCGGAGGTCTGGTGAAGGGGAACATCTTCGCCAAGCACCTGGTCGTCACGGGCCGTGCCGAAGGCATCATGAAGATCTCTGACTGCCTGGAGATCCATGGCACGGGCTACGTGGAAGGTGATGTGGAAGTCGGCTCCTTGGTGGTGGACGAAGGCGGCACCCTCCAGGGTGTCTGTGTCCGCAGGGACCAGACCGGAACTGACACTGCCAACGTCGTGGCCAAAGGTGGGACCCTGCCCGGCACCCGGCATCCGGATTTGGACCCCAAGAAGGCTGACGCCAAACGCTGAATGGCCGGGGCTACCGGAACAGGGGACCTGGGTCTGACTTCACACCCAGGTAGGTGTAGGCCGCATCGGTGGCCTTCCTGCCCTGTGGTGTGCGATCCAGGAAACCAACCTGCATGAGGTAGGGTTCCACCAGATCCTCCAGCGCGCCCTCGTCTTCTCCCAGAGCCGCCGCCAGGGTTCGCAAGCCGACCGGCCCTCCGCGATGCTTGTGGCAGATTGCCTGGAGGTATTCCCGGTCCAAGGCATCCAGTCCCAGTTCGTCCACTTCGTGCAGCTTCAAGCACGCATCTGCTGATGCCTCGGTGATAGTGCCATCTCCCTTCACCTCCGCAAAGTCCCGGCAACGCCTCAACAACCGATTGCAGATCCGCGGCGTGCCCCGGCTGCGCCGGGCGATCGCCTCGGAACCTTCCCGGGCCAGGTGGATGCCCAGCAGGTCCGCCGAGCGGTTCGCGATGATGGCCAACTCCGCGCGTGTATAGAACTCCAGGCGGTGGACCATGCCGAAGCGGTCGTGCAGTGGCTTGGAGATCAGTCCAGCCCGCGTGGTGGCGCCGATCAGAGTGAAGGGGCGGAGGTCCACTCTCAGTGTCTGCGCGCTGGGTCCCTGGCCGATCAGGATGTCCAGCTTCCGATCCTCCATGGCCGCATAGAGCAGTTCCTCGATGGGCGCGGACAGGCGGTGGATCTCGTCGATGAAGAGGAACTCCCCCGCCTCAAGGTTGGTGAGGATGGCAGCCAGATCGCCCTTCTTCTCCAGCGCCGGTGCCTGGATGACCTTGCAGGGAGAGCTCATCTCGTTGGCCAGGACGTGGGCCAGGGTCGTCTTGCCGAGACCCGGGGGGCCGAAGAGCAGCACATGATCCAGGACCTCTCCCCGTCGGGTGGCAGCCTGGAGGGCAATCTCCAGCCGCGCCTTCACCTTCTCCTGGCCGATATATTCCTGGAGCCGTTGCGGCCTCAGCGAGTATTCAGCGGGGTCCTCAGTGCCACCAGTGGGATCAAGGTCGGGGTGTCGGTGCATGACTCCTATTCCCTCACGGGACTTCCACTTGTGTCCAGCCGATGGCCGGATAATCTTGGGAACACGCAGTCTAACCTCCTCTTTCCCTCCTCCGAAACCCGGGACATGCAGTGGCCCAGCGCTACCAGCTCCTGATCC
>CAIYNT010000320.1 GCA_903927605.1 uncultured Holophagaceae bacterium | reverse complement strand
CGGAGATCTGAGCAGTCCAGGTGCTCGACCTCGGAGACGCGAAGCCCGCTGCCAACGAGCACCTGGATCATCGCGTAATCCCGTGGTGAATCCGTGGCCTCGAGGAGGGCGCGCACCTCGTCCCGGTTGAGGGTGGTGTAGGGGCGGACGACCTCCGCCTTGGGGACACGAAGCAGTCGCTCCATGGTCCGAGCCGGCATGGCCAGGCCGTTCATATCCGCGCACCAGCCGAGGAAGCTCCGCATGGCCGAGAGCGCTTGGGCGTGGGTGGCATCGCCGCGGCTGTCCGCCAGGAGAATCTCCCGGTAGCCCACCAGGTGAGCTGGGGTCAATTCGGCCACTGAGGCCACACCCATGAGCCGAAAGCCCTCCCGGATGTGTCGCCGATAAGCCCGTCGAGAGTGCAGGCTGTCCAGCTCGTTCGAGAGGAAGGCCTCCATGGGCCCTGCGAATCGAACGCTGGCGTCCACCGGAAGAGACGACCCTATGGAAACGAGTTCATCATTCATGGGAGGTCCCGGTCCATGAGGACCTGCTCCGACGCAGTCGGCCCTTCCCCTTTGAGGAAGGAAGGGGAGGGCAGGGGGCCAAGGTTCTTCTTGAGCTCAGCCTCAACAGCCTTCCGAATCTCGGGGAAGGCCTCCTCCCGAATGAATGTCGCGATTTGCTGGGCGGTGTTTGCGCCATGCTCGTCGTCGGCCAGGTGCCTCCGGTGGGCGACCTCCAGGGCGATCCGAGCACAGAACTCCCGCTCGCGTTCGGCCAATACCACAAAGGCCCGCTCCATGGCATTGGCCGGGTATTTCTTCTTACGCCGAGCCGGGCTCATGGCCGACCACTCATGGGCTGGTCCAACCTGAGGCTCCACCATGGGGCCTCAGGACCTCCGGCGACCTGGATCATGTCGTTGGGATCAACGATATGATCCGCACGAGGCTCGGAGCGGAACATGCTGCGCGGCCGCGCACTTTGATCTGGCCCCCATGGGGCCACCCGCTTAACCAAGACTGCGTCGGTCATCGTCATGGTTCACCAGAGGGGTCGGTCACAGCTGTGACCGGGTTGGGGTGGGTCGAAGGGCTTCTGGAGGGTCTAGGCTCGTGATAATATACATTATCAGACCCTTAATGCAAGAGTCAATCACCCGGATTTCCGGGGAACAAGATGGATGTCTTTGCCATTGTAAAGGTGGATGTAAAGTGTAAGCTTCCCTGTAAAGCACCCCATGACCCACTCCCACTCCCAATACAAGCTCCACGAGGACCCGTTGGCCTTGGTCCTGTGTCAGGTCCGGTTCAGCCGGATCCGGAAGATGCCCGAGTTCCTTCCAGAGATCCAGCATCGCCTGAGGGACCTCGGATACCCGGGTGATGCAAGCACTCCCCTCCAGCGCATTCAGGTTGAGACCGGGAAGGCCCCGGTCTTCACGCCCGTTCAGCACGAAGAGTTTCGATCCAAGGACAATGCCTGGGGCGTGGTTGTCTCGGAAGACATGCTCGTCCTGGCCACAACCCAATACGATCGCTTCCGTGGCTTTGCCGAGCGCCTCCAAGCCATCCTGACCATCGTGGATGAAGTGGCTGCACTCCAAAAGGGCTCCATTATTCGGATCGGGCTCCGCTACATCGACGTCATCACCCCAAAACCCGGTGAGAACTGGCGGCAGTATCTCCAACCTTCTCTTCATGGCCCCGCCTCTCCGGTCTTCGATAGCGGAGAACCCTTGTTGGGGATGGAATTCCACGGGAAAACCCGGATAGGACGTCTCACCATTCGCATCTCCCAGAACAATCAAGGTCAGCTCGTGCCTCCGGGCACCATCGTCAAGCCCATGGCTTTTCGACAGCAGGACCTCGGTGATCGGCTCCTGACCCTCATTGACAGCGACCACTATGTCGAAGGCCAGTGGGACTTCAACATGAAAGAACTGATCGAGACAGTTGACGAGCTCCATGAGGGCATCAATACCGTGTTCTTCGACAACATCATCACTAAGCACGCACTAGAAACATGGAGAGCTGAGCATGTTGCAGACTCTGGATCTTGATAGCCCCTTTACGCTCCCCGTGGATTCGTCCGGGGTGACCAAGGGATCCATCGACAGTTTCCTCGGCGCCTGGCCCCAGGATTCATCCTCGACGACTTCAACTAGAAGTTGGACCCCGCTTGAGTTGATTCAGGAGGACCTTGGATACCGACAGAGACTGTACGGTCAGCCCGTCGAAGTCATCGATCTGTTCGGACTGGACGCTTTTAAATTGTTACTTCAAGACTATCGCCCCCACACAGAAGCGTCCCCCTCCCCTACCCTTCCCTACCGGGAGTGCGCCCGGCTGGTCGCTCAGCACCTCTCACTCAACAAGACCGACCTGGCCAAGCTCTTCTCCATCAGTCGACCAACCCTCTACTCCTGGATTAGTGGCGAACGAGAACCGCGTGAAGAATCCCATCGGCAGCGCCTGGCCTTCCTTGGGCGCATAGCGAGTGGCCTGTTCAAGAGCAACCCCCGCCCCCTCTATCACCGATTCGTCTACGAGCGGATGCCCGAGGAGACCACCAGCATCTTCGAAGCCCTGGGGGCAGATACATGGGATGAGGACTTGCTGAAGCGGCTCTTCAGCAAGGCTGAATCCATGACCGCCCAGCGGGATGAGCATCTCGGCACGACCCCACGCTCCCCTCGTGACGTCCAAGAGCAGAACCTCCAGGACAATCTCCTGAGCCTTGGGGGACAGTAAGGAATGCCTTCGGAGTGGCGCCAGGGATCTGTCATTCAAGCAACCGACATTCAAACGGTGCTGGCTGTCTCTGTGGACCTTTGTCCTTCGCCGGCCGTCGAGGTGGCTGTCGACCGTTTGATGGTCCTGACCCAGGACTGCGACCTGGTCCATGACCGGCTGGAAGACGAGCCCTGGGCCGAGCTCATCCCGCTCCGCCCCCTCGGCCCCTACAACAAGGATCGGGACAATCCCTGCCTCTATGGCAAGAACCCCCGGCGCCTGGTCTTTCCGATCGAGGGTGACTCTTTTGCGAACTGGTGGTGCCTCGAACCTCATTCCCGTTTCCGGATCCCTCGAGAGATCGTGCTTGCGCTTGCTCCAGATCCGGAAAGGAGCATTCCCGAGCAGACGGCCCAGGTCCTGGCCCGCTGGATGTCGAGGCGTTACACGCGGGCCGCGATGGCCGACGCCTTCAACACACGCCTCAAGCAGAAGGCAAGTGAGTTGGGGAATCTCTGGAAAAGCGTCGATGCCGAGGCCGTGAGTGGTGTCTACCTGTTGGGCGCCCGTGAGGAACTTCCCGAGGGCCAGGATTACAAACTTGACGTCATCCTTTCGGTCGCCACCGAATCGAGCCGGGATCCGGTTCTTCTGGAACGGGTCCAAAGGGTGAGTCGGACCTTGGATGGAATCCTGTCGTCCTGCCCTGGGATTGAGGTGGTGGGCCTAAGTGAAAGGCTCGAGCAGGACATTACCTTGGGAGATCTTCGGAACTATCAAAGGTTGGATCTGGATTACCGGAGCGGGTCCGACAGACCATTGTCAGCTCGTCTGATCGACGAACCATAGAGGCGGGTCCACGACGTCAACTACATTTCCCCTCCGTGTTGCCTCACGAACGAATGCTACCTAAGTGCCTCATGGTAGTTGCTACCTGGATGGACCCCATCCGGTACCGGAAGGACACGGCACAACAGGTCCGAGCCTAATCCCTTGGCTGCCTAACCCCTGATCCCAGTTGAAGGCCATACCCCTCAAAGCGCCTCGGCCAAGGCCCTAGACAATTCCGCCTGTTGGATGGGCTTGAATGTGTCCTTCCGGCACACGTGCATGAATCCTGATTTCCAGTGAGATAGCCTCAGGGCCTTGATGAGGGAGGCCCCATGGGACGAAGTGTTCGAGCGCCGCTGCCAGTGGAAGTGGATGAGGTCAGGGCCAGGATCGAGCGGTGGCGTCAGCAGCGTAAATGCCTTGGGCCGATGCCGGAGAAGCTCTGGGCCGAGGCGGCTGAACTG
>CAIYNT010000319.1 GCA_903927605.1 uncultured Holophagaceae bacterium | reverse complement strand
GATGGCTTTCGCCTTCTGGCCGATCTCCGTCCCTTTCGAGACGGCATCTCTCAGAATGTCACCGGTTGACAGGTGAGTCAAAGAGAATGTTTCCACCAGACGCTTGGCCTGGGTGCCCTTCCCGGAGCCCGGGGCTCCGAGGAGGATGTTCGCAGTCAGCGTCATGCGACACCTCCGCGGGTGGAGCGCCCGCGGATGCGGCCCTTCTCGAGGAAGCCGTCATAGCGGCGCATGACCAGCAGGCTTTCCAACTGGGCGGCGCTGTCCATGGCCACACCCACCACGATCAGCAGGCTGGTGCCGCCAAAGTAGAAGTTGAGACCGGGGATGTTGTTGGTGATGAGCAGGGGCACGATCGAGACGATGGCGAGGTAGATGGCACCCGCGAAGGTCAGCTTGGACAGGATGCTGTCCATGAAGATGCTGGTCTCCTTGCCGGGCCGGATGCCTGGGATATAACCCCCGGACCGCTTCATGTTTTCGGCGGTCTCATCGGGGTTGAACACGATACTCGTGTAGAAGAACGAGAAGAAGATCACCACCCCCACGAAGACCGGTGTGTAGATCCAGAAGTGGGTCTGCGGGCTGAGGTAGGAAGCGGCCTTGGCCAGCCATTCCCAGCGGGTGAACTGGGCGATGGTCGCTGGAAAGAAGATCACTGAACTGGCGAAGATGACGGGCATCACGCCGGCGGTGTTCACCTTCAGGGGCATATAGGAACTACGCTGGCTCGACATGCCGGCTGAGTCGGCCCGCCGGGCGTAGTGGATGGGGATGCGCCTGTAGGCATTCTCCACCAGCACCACCGCCAGCAGCACCACCGTCATCGCGGCGATGAGCAGGATGAAGATGCCCGGGGGAGGGACATTCGGCGCATTCTTCAGCGACTGCGTGATCATCACCGTCAGGGTGGTCACCCCCTGGGGCAGACCGGCCACGATGCCCGCGAAAATCAGCAGAGAGATGCCGTTGCCGATGCCGCGTTCGGTGATCTGTTCGCCGATCCACATGACGAACATGGTGCCCACGGACAGTGTGAACGCCGCCAGGAACCTGAAGGCCGTCGGGGAGATGGTGCTTGTCACCACCTCCAGCCCCGGGGCGTTCTGGCTCTGGGCCAGGGAGGCGATGCCCATGCCCTGGACGAAGGCCAGGCCCACGGTCAGGTAGCGGGTCCACTGGTTGATCTTGTTCCGACCGGCCTCGCCTTCCTTCTTCTGGAGGTTGTCCAGGTAGGGGATGACCGCGCCCATGAGCTGGAACACGATGCTGGCCGTGATGTAGGGGGCGATACCGAGGGCAAAGACGGAGAACTTCTTGAACGCGCCGCCGGAGAAGAGATCGATGACATCGAACAGCCCACCGCCTCCGCGACGAAGCGCGGCCGCCAGGTTCTCGGCGTTCACCCCGGGCACACTGACGTGTACCCCCAGGCGATAGATCGCCAGGAGAATCAGGGTGAACAGGAGCCGCTTGCGCAGCTCCGGGATGGCAAAGAGGTTCTTGAGGCGATTCATCGGCCGTTACTCGGCTGTCTTCGCGGCTGGCTCCTGGATGGTGCCGCCCTTGGCCAGGATGGCTTCCCGGGCGCCCTTGGTGATGCGGTCGGCGACAACATTCACCTTGGTGGTGAGTTCACCGCTGGCCAGCACCACGATCTTCTCCACGCGGGAGTTGACGAGCTTCTTATCCCGGAGGGCCTCGAGCGTGACCGTCTCGCCATCCTTGAAGTGGATGGAGATGAGGCTGAGGGTGATCTCCTTGGTTTCAGGAGCGAAGATATTGGTGAAGCCGCGCTTGGGCAGACGGCGGACGAGGGGCATCTGGCCGCCCTCGAAACCGCGCTTGCTGCGGTAGCCGGACCGGGACTTCTGGCCCTTTTCACCGCGACCGGAGGTCTTGCCGAGGCCGGAGCCCTTGCCGCGGCCGAGCCGCTTGCGGGATTTGGTAGCGCCCTCTGCGGGCCTGAGTTCGTTGAGCTTCATGACTTACCCCTTCACCTTGACGCCGATGAGATGCGGGACGAGCTTGACCATCCCGTGGACGTTGGGGGTGTATTCGCATTCGCGGGTATCGCCGGGCCGCTTCAGACCGAGGGTCTGCATGAAGGCGCGGTGCTTGGGAGTGGTGCAGATGATGGAGCGCTTGAGGGTCAGCACCACCTGCTTGCCGATGAACTGCGACATGTTAAACCTCCGCCTGATCCAGGCCCCGATTGGTCAGGACCGTGTAGGGATCCATGAGTTCCTTCAGACCCTCGAACGTGGCGCGGACCGCGGCGCCGGCGATGATGCCGGTGCCCTCGGGAGCGGGCTTCATGAGGACCGAACCGGAGCCGAAGCGGCCGGTGATGGGGTGGGGGAGGCTGCGGTTGGGCGACACGGGAACATGGATCATGTTCCGCTTGGCG
>CAIYNT010000318.1 GCA_903927605.1 uncultured Holophagaceae bacterium | reverse complement strand
TACCCTTCCACCTGGATGTCAATGGGTGCTGGGATGCCGAAGTTCAGCACTTGGCTGACCAGATCCGCGGGCTGGAAATAAAACCCGAGATCAGGAAACCGGCGTGGCAGTTCGGACCTCAGGGCGTTCATGTACGTGCCCGTGGGTCGATGGTCATGGCGCAAGGTGATGAATACTTCCGCGTCCTGGCTGGTGACGTTGTCAGTGGGGATGAACGCCATATTGAAACTGACGGGAACGCCGATGTTGCTGCTGATGGTGCTCAGCTCCCGGTTGGGCACGATCTCCCTCACGGCCCGCTCCACCTCCGCCACGCGCTTTTCCGTCTCCTCCAGGCGGAGGCCACCGGGGGCCCTCACGTGGAGTTTCATGATCCCGGCATCCACGGGCGGAAAGAAATCCCGGCCAATGACGAAAAGCAAACTCGTGCTGACCAGAAAGAGGATGGCAGATAGTAGGAGCGCGAACTGCCGGTGATGCAGCACACGATCCAGCACCCGGCCGTAGGCGTTCTGGAAGGTACCGAACCACCCCTCCCGCCAGTGGTTGAACCGCCCCATCCACGTCTCTGGTTCCGGTTCGCCATGTTCCAGGAGCATGCGAGCGAGGGAGGGCACCAGAGTCCGGCTCAGCAGGTAGGACGCCAACATGGAATACACCACGGCCATGGCCAAGGGCGTGAAGAGGTACTTGGCCGGGCCCTCCAGAAGCACCACGGGGAAGAAAACGATGCAGATGGAGAGCGTCGCCACGATGGCGGGTACCGCGATCTGGCTGGCGCCGTCCAGGATGGCCACGGTGAGCTTCTTGCCCATGGCCTGGTTCCGGTTGATGTTCTCCACTTCCACCGTGGCGTCGTCCACCAGCATGCCGATGGCCAGGCTGAGGCCGCCCAGGGTCATGAGGTTGAGCGTCTGGCCCGAGATCTTCATGCCGATAATGCCGAACAGGATGGCCAGGGGGATGCTGGTGCAGACGAGGATCATGGAACGCCAGGAGCCCACGAACACGAAGATCATCACCGACACGAGCACGCTGGCGGCCAGGGCCTCCTTGGCCACGGACTTGATGGCGCCCCGCACGAAGTCGCTCTGATCCACATCGAACTTGAGCTCCAGTCCTTTCGGCGCCACAGCCTGGATTCCCGGCAGGGCTTCCTTGGCGGCGTCCACCACCGCCAGCGTGGAGGCATCGGCCTTCTTGAGGATGGCCATGTAGACGGCCCGGCGCCCATCGATACGCACGATGTTGGTCTGGTCTGCGAAGCCATCGTAGACGTTGGCTACGTCGGAGAGGTAGACCGGAGCTCCGTTGACCACCTTCACCGGCAGCCACTTGAAATCCTCCACCCGGGAGGGGCTGGAGTTGGTGAGGATGGGCACTTCGCGGGTATCCATCCGCGCCATTCCTGCGGGAGTGATGACGTTCTGGCTGGACACGGCGGTCATCACATCGGCGGGGCTCAGCCCCTGGGAGTCCAGCTTCGTGGGGTCGAGGTCCACCGCGATCACCCGGGAGCGTCCGCCGTAGGGGGCCGGAGTGGACAGGCCAGGAATGGTGAACAGCTTCATGCGGATGAAATTGGTGGCGTGATCGTAGATCTGCTGCTCGGAAAGGGTGTCACTCCGCGCCGTGAGCTGCACCACGGGCACATTGCTGGCGTTGAACTGGATGATGGTAGGCGGAGTCATCCCCGGGGGCATGAACTTGAGGACGGTGCCCGACACGGCAGATATCTGGGCGATGGCCGCACCGATGTCGGTCCCCGGCTGAAAATAGACCCGCAGGATCCCAATGCCCTGGATGCTCTGGGACTCGACGCGCTGGATGCCGTTGACGGTCGTGGAGAATGCTCTCTCACTCAGGGATACCACCCGGCGTTCCATCTCCTCGGGAGCCAGACCGGTATAGTTCCAGACCACGGCCACCACCGGGATGTCGATGGAGGGGAAGATGTCCACTGCCATCCGGCGGATGGAAAGGAAACCCATTAGCATGACCAGCAGGCACATCACGGCCACGGTATAGGGACGACGCAGGGCGAGTCGAACAATCCACATGTCTGCCTCTCCCTACTTCGTCATCCCGGAGGCGGGCTCGATCAGTTCGGCCTCCATCCGGTCCAGGTTGTCCATGACCGAGGCCAGCAGACCCCGCAGTTGGGTCCGTTCTGCCGGATTCAACCCCTGCTCCATCCCCTCCCGCATGTACTGGCGGAAACCCTGCAGTTCCTCGAGCAGGACTTTCGCCTCGGGCTCCAGATGGAACAGAATCCTCCGCCCGTGGCTCGGATCCGGTTCAGAGCGCACGAGGCCCCGATCAAGCAGAGTCCGCAGGATCCGGCTGGCCGTGGGCTTATCCATCCAAGTGCACTTCGCCAAGTCCCCGTGGCAACGCCCGTCCTGCTCAGCCACGGCCATGATCAGCTGGTACTGCTGGGGTGAGAGCCCGAATGGCCCAAGCCGACGCCAAGCCACCTGCCGCATGCGGCTTTTCAGGGCGGTGATGATGTGGGGCAGGCTTTCGGTTTTCCAGAAGGTCGAAAGTTGCATAAGCAACAAATTACGCAACAGCCTTCCGGCTGTCCAGCCCCCATTCACCTTTCAATGGGTGAGGACGGGCTCGGGCAATTCCCAGGCCTCCAGTTCCCGGGGTCTCGGCGGCCCGGGGATCAATTCCCGCAACCAGAGGCGTATTTCGTCCAATCCAGCGCCCTGGATGGCACAGGCCTGCACCGCACTGGGGTGGCGCTTCTTCAGATCCAGCTTCTGGGGGCGGTGGAGCCGGTCCACCTGGTTGAGCACCAGGAGGCGCGGCTGGGCCTCGATGCCTTCTGGTTCACAGCCGATCTCGCGGAGGGTGGCGCCCACCACCTTGAGGTGATCCTCCAGATCCGGGTGGGCCGCGTCCGCCACCACCAGCAGGGCGTCGGCCGTGCGGACCTCACCCAGAGTGCTGCGGAAGGCCGCCACCAGCTGGTGGGGCAGCTTGCGGATGAAGCCCACGGTGTCGGCCACCAGACAGTGTTTGGGTTCCAGGGCACCCCCGCTTGTCTCAGGATCAAAGTCCTGGCCCAGCCAGGCCTTGCGTGTGGTGGTGTCGAGGGTGGCGAAGAGCAGGTCCCGGGGCTCACCTTCCCCGGTCAGCGCCTTCAGGAGACTGGTCTTGCCCGCATTCGTATAGCCCACCAGAGCCACCCGGGGCAGGCCCTTGGGACGTCCCTCCCGCTGGGTCTTCCGGACCTGCTCCAGGTGCGAGAGCTCCCGCTTGAGCTGGCTGATGCGGGTGCGGATCATGCGGCGATCCACCTCGATCTGGGTTTCACCGGGACCGCCACGCAGCCCCACGCCACCGCCCTGGCGCTCCAGGTGGGTCCAGGCGCCCTTGAGCCGGGGCAGCTCGTACTCGCAGCGGGCCAGCTCCACCTGGGCCTTGGCTTCGCGGGTCTGGGCGCGCTGCTCAAAGATGCTGAGGATGAGACCTGTGCGGTCCAGACAGATGAGGCCCGTGAGTTTCTCGATGGCGTTCACCTGGCTGCCCCTCAACTCGTCATCACAAATGAGGTGGCTGACGCCCTGACGCACAACCTCCCCTGATAAGGCCTCAAGCTGACCTGACCCATAGAAAGTCTTGGAGGCGATCTGGGGGCGCTTCAGGATCCGTCGGGTCTGCACCTCGAAACCACAGCTCCGGGCCAGCTCCGCCAGTTCCAGCAGGTGGTCCTGGATGCGCTCCTCCCGGTCCTCGGGGCCCTGGCGGGCGATGAGCAGGCAGCGGAGGGGGGATTCATCCATACCGCAAAGCTGCCTGCCCTGGAGGCAATAATCAAGCCCCTGCCTTGCAGGACGATGGGAAGGAGAAGGAGCCGCGACTTCATGGCCATGTTCGGGATGAAGAAGACCAAGCCGTCGGAGGGATCCGAACTGGTCCTGGCGTATCTGGAGGATGCCCAGCGGGTGAGGGCCACCATGTTCGCCCTCGACCCCAAGGGGCGCGAGACACCGGCCTCCCTGGTGGCGGTCACGGAGGAACGCGTCACCCTTGCCATTCAGGGACGGGTCATGGCCGAGAAGGGGGAGTCCATCAGCCTCATCTTCTATCTGGACGGCCTCCGCCTCAAAGCCACGGGCCGGCTGCAGGAGGCCAAGGCCGGAACCCTCCTCCTGGATCTGCCTGCGACCATCCAACTGGCCGAACGCCGCAAGAAACCCCGCGCGCGACTGAACCAGCGCGAGGGGGCCACCGCCATCGCCCTCACGGGCCTATTTGAAGGCATCGGCCTGACCGGCACCATCGACAACATCTCCGAAGGTGGGATGTGCCTCAAGGTGGGGCGTGCCATGAATGTGAAGACCCAGGGGCCCATGCACCTGGGCCCCAACCTGCTCTCTGTGGGTGAGGTCTTCATGCTGATCAAACTCAGCAAGCTGCCCAAATGCCCCCTCCTCGAGCTGGGCGGAACCGCGACCCATGTGGCCTCCGAAGGCGGCATCCTGTCCGTCGGGATCGCCTTTGAAGCCGGCAAGGACTCCCTGCTGGGGCCCGTGAAAGCCCTCGTGTCAAGCCGCTCCGGCAACATTCCCACCTCGGTACCGCCCAAGGCGCGCAGATCCCAGGAAGCCGCACCCAAGCCTATGGAGTCATCTGTCGAATTGGCCCTGCCCCGACCGGTGCCCAAGAAGGAACCCGAGGTGGTTCCGGATCCAGTGCCGGCACCAGCCCCTGCGCTGAGTCAACCAACCCAGGGCCACGAAGCAGTCCCAGCTCCGGAAGCCCCAAGCCGGGGAACGGCTCTGCTCCGGGTAAAGAAGCGCACCCGCAGCCTTGTGCTGGCCATGGAGGAGGGCCCGGAGCGCGACACTCTCGCCGCGTTCCTGCTGGCGGATGGATATGGCCAAGTCCTGGTCGCAGCCACCCTGACCGAATTGCTGGAACTCCTGGACCGCGCCCAGTTCATTTTCGTGGACGGCGGCGTGGCCGAAGTCCAAGGCCTGGCCCTGGCCTCCCTCCTGCGCCAGCGGCTCGAGGAGGACATGCCCCCAGTGATCCTGGCCGAGACCACTGTCGATTCCGAGCTGGTGCTGGGTGCCCATGAGGTGGGCGTGGCTCAGATCCTGGTGAAGCCCTACGGTCTGGACTCGGACTTCCTCCGCATGATCGAGGAGCACCTGGGCATCGCATAGCTCTTGTGCGGCTAATCTGGGTCCATGCCCTTGTTCGAACGCACCATCGCCGACCGCTACCTGAAGACCCACCGCAAAGGGGCCTTCGTGCGGATCATGGTGCGTTTTGCCCGTGGTGGCACAGCCCTGGGCGTCTTCGCCATGGTGGTCACCCTGGCGGTGATGAATGGGTTCCGCGAAGAGATCCAGGCCACGCTGTTCAGTGCCACCGCCCACTTCACCGTGTTCCATCTGGCCGGTGATATCCCGGACACCGAGGGCGCCCTCAAGACCATCCGCGCCGTACCTGGCGTGCAGGCCGCCTCGCCCATCCGCCTGGAGAAAGGCCTGCTGCGGCGCCCCGATAGTGAGATGCCGCCGGAGACCGTGGTGGTGAAGGCCGTGGATCCCGCAACGGCCCACGGCACCTCCAGCATTTTCGATTCCATGCAGCCCACTCCCATCGAACAGCTGAAGGAAGGGGAGATCGTGCTGGGCAAGGAACTGGCTCAGCACCTCGGCCTGAAGGTGGGCGATACGGTGGCACTGGCTTTCTTCCGCCTGGAACTGGGCCTGGGCGGTCAGCAGCCCAAGGTGGCCGCCTTCAGGGTGGCCGGTACCTTCCACAGCCACAGCTCCGAGTACGACAAGGCCTGGGCCTTCATCCACCTGGAGGATGCCATGCGGATCGCCAGGTCCGAGGGCCGGGCCGAGATGATCGAGGTCCGCGCAAAGAGCATCGACGCCATCGCCGAAGTGAAACCCCGGGTGCTGGAGGCGCTCGGCCCCGCTTATCAGGCCACAGACCTGCGGGACTCCAACAGGGCCCTCTTCGCCGCCCTCACGGTGGAAAAGTGGGCTTTCGCCGCCATCCTCAGCCTCATCGTGCTGGTGGCCGCCTTCAACATCGTTGCTTCCCTGGTGCTGCTGGTGACCGAGAAGCGCCGGGATCTGGGCGTACTGCTGGCCCTGGGCGCTACGCCGAGACAGATCCAGCGCCTCTTCGAGCTGCAGGGCCTGCGCATCGGCGCCGTGGGCACGGCCTGGGGCCTGGGGACCAGCGTGCCGCTCTGCTTGATCCTCGACCGCTACAAGCTCCTGAAGCTGCCCGCCGCCGTCTACGACTTCATCACCTACATGCCCTTCCGGCT
>CAIYNT010000317.1 GCA_903927605.1 uncultured Holophagaceae bacterium | reverse complement strand
CCGGCGGGCCTCCTCCTTGCTTGGTGTTGCTGACTAGAATCGATGGCTAGAACTTGTAGCGAACGCCGAAACCGTAAGTGGAATTCTTGGTGTAATCGTAGCCGTCGGCGGCGATCCAGCCATTGGCCGCGTTGATGGAATCCCCAGAACCCTTCACGCTCATGAGGCCGACATAGGCATCGAAAGCCTTGGTGATGGCGTAGTCGCCGATCAGGGAGAAGTAGTTTTGGGTCTGAGCACCCTTGGCACTGGTGGGCGCGTTCACCGAGTAGTCATTGGTCTTGACGTTGTAGTAGCCGGCCATCAACTTGAAACTCTTGGTGACGTCCCAGGCGGCGGTCAGGTCAAGCAGGGTCTGCTTCTTGTCGTTGGGGCCGATGGAGTTGGTCACGTAGCTGGAGATCTGCTGCCCAAAGGCGTACTGGGTGCCATTGCTGATGGAGGCGAAGTAGGCTGCATCCCCCGCGGAGGGATCCTCGAACTTGAACTGCTGGTAGCCAAAGCAGACCAGGACGTCGCTGAACTTGTACTTGACGCCCGCCTGGATGTCCTTCGTATTGACCACGGTGCCCTTGATGGTTCCGGGCGAGTTGATCGAAGCGGTGCCGGTGGGAGTGTTGACCGTGACGACGCTGCCGTTGGTGCCGGTGGAATAGGCGATGCCGTTGTTCAGGGTCTGGTAGCCCACGTAGGCGCCGAAGGGCCCGCTGGCGTATTCCAGGGTGAACTCGTTGCAACCCGTGGCGGCCGTGTTGTCCGGGCCCTTGGTTCCTGAAACCTTCGTCAGTAGGGACAGGGTGAAGGCATCCGCGAACTTGACCCGGTATTTGACGGAACTGTCGACGCGGGAGTTCTCCGTGACGCCGCCGCCCAGGAAGGAACCCGAGAAGCCGACGGGGGCGAAGAGCTGGGAGAGCCCGGTGGCATCGTAGGGGACCATGATGTCGTACATCAGGTTCTGCTGGCGGCCGAAGGTGAGGGCGCCGTAGGTGGCGTGGGACAGGCCCACGAAGGCGCCCCGGGCGAAGAGCTGGCCGGCGACAGCGGAGCCGGCGGCGGTGCTCTTGCCACCAGCCTCAGCCAAGCTTTCGGCGGCGTTGCTGATGCGGCCGGAGGGAATGTTGATGCCGGATTCGAGGGTGGCGATGGCCTTCAAACCGTCCACCAGATCGGTGCTGGCCTTGATGCCGAAGCGGGTCCCGGACATGCCGCCGTTGAACATGCCGGTGGCACCGGTCCTCACGCCCTTCGCCAGGAAGGGGTTGGTCCCCACCACGAAGTCATCGCTGAAGTTCAAGGCGTGGTCGACATGGGCGATACCGGTGTCGAGGATGCCGTAGACCTGGATGCTGGGCGCCTCGGCCAGCAGCGGGACGCCAGCGCACAGCGCCAGGGCAAGGAGGGAGGTCTTTTTCATGTTTCTGCTCCAGAAGGAGGGCCCCTTTCGGGGTGGTGTGGGGGGGGTGAAGAGCTGCTTACTCAGCAACACATGCCTGAGGGCGATTGGATACGAGCTGCTCAGGGGGGGCTTCCTGTGGCTCCATTCAAGCCTTCAGGGGTGCCTTGGCCGTGACGGTCATGTGACGGGACTGGAACATTCCAACGGCCCTGTTCTCTCCAACGGCAGTTCATGGTTGTCCCGGAGGCCCCTCCCTGGTCTCCCTTGGCGGTGCCAATTTGTAGTGTCTAAGTAGCTAGTTAAATATGTAGATGGAATATTTTACCAGCGGGGTGGAAGCCAGGGACGCTGGATGGTGGATCCCGCCAGGTGGTATAAAGACCAGACTCCCAACCCTGAGGGCTGCCCCTCGCGCCTGGCACCTGACTCCTACCCAAAGACGCTCGGTGGCCGTACAAACAATTGAATGAACATACAGTATTCATCTTTCTACCCCTGACTACCCAGGGCGGCAGGAGCTGAGGTCCAGGCATCGATTGGATTTCCGCTTCCCTTCCCCCTTCACCGGCACAACCCAAGCCCCTTTTGTGGAGGAAAGACCATGAGACGAACCCTATTGTCAGCCCTGCTGTTGGCGCTTGGCGCAACCACGGCCCAGGCCCAAAAGGTGCCATCACCCATCAAGATCGGAGTGGCACTGGCGCAGACCAGCAACGTGGCGCTGCTGGGGGAAGAGGAAGTAACTGGCGCCAAGATTGCCGAGAAGTACTTCAATGCCAAGGGCGGCGTCAACGGCACGCCGATCCAACTGGTGTTCCAGGATACGGGTGGCGATGAGGCGGGCGCGATCAACGCCTTCCAGAACCTGATGAACCGCGACAAGGTGGTCGGCATTGTCGGGCCGACTCTTTCCCAGCAGGCCTTCAGTGCGGACCCCATCGCCAACCGGGCCGGGGTGCCGGTCATCGCCCCCTCGAACACCGCCAAGGGGATTCCCCAGATCGGGGAATACATCTGCCGGGTTTCCGCGCCCATCGCCACCGTGGCCCCCAATGCCGTGAAGCAGGCGCTGAAGGAGAACCCCGGCATCAAGAAGGTGGCCATCCTGTATGCCCAGAATGATGCCTTCAGTACCTCGGAGTCAGGCACTTTCCAGGAAACCGTCAAGGGGATGGGCCTGCAGATCACCACCCTGCAGAAGTTCCAGACGACCGACACGGATTTCACCTCCCAGGTGACCGCAGTGCTGGGTGCGCGGGTCGACCTGACCATCATTTCCGGCCTTTCAGCTGACGGCGGGAATCTGGTCAAGCAGCTTCGGCAGCTGGGCTACAAGGGGCCCATCATCGGCGGCAACGGCCTGAATACGGTCAATATCTTTCCCGTCGCCGGACAGTACTGCGATGGAATCCTGATCGCCCAGGCCTACAGTCCGTCGGCAGATCCCAAGAACGCCATCAATGCGGCCATGGCTGCAGATTACAAGGCCACCTACAAGAAGGACCCTCCGCAGTTCACCGCCCAGACCTTCACTGCCGTGCAGGTCTTCGTGGAAGCGCTGCGCAAGGTCGAGACCGCCACCAAGCAGAAGATCACCCAACTCGAGCTGACCAAGGTCCGCCAGGAACTGAACAAGCAGATCCGCACCGGATCGTACCTGACCCCGCTGGGAAAGATCAGCATCAACCCCGATGGTGAGCTCAACCAGGAAAACTTCTATGTGGCCAAGGTCAAAATGGATCCGGGTGGCAAGACAGGGCATTACATCTATGTAAAATAAAAATAATTCCCGATTATCGGCCAGCTTCAGCCTGAAAGCGGTCCACAGATGACGCAGATGCCGCGCCCCCACCCTTGGCCTTGCT
>CAIYNT010000316.1 GCA_903927605.1 uncultured Holophagaceae bacterium | reverse complement strand
GACGAGATGCTGACCCTCTTCAACCTGGGCTACCTGGGCCTGGAGGACCGCAGCAAGGGCGAGACGCTGTTCTGGGAGGTCTGCCGGAAGCTCTCCCGCATCCTCAGCAGCAAGAGCCTGAAGTACGTGCCGGAGGAATTCCAGGACCTCAACAAAAGCCTGGCGGACAAGCTCATCGCCAACTTCAGCATCTTCCAGTCCATGCCGGACCACTGGGCCATTGAGCAGCTCTTCCCAGTCATGCCCATCCACCGCCTCAAGGAAAAACCCGGGCTGTCCGCCACCCTCTGCGACATCACTTGCGACAGCGACGGGAAGATGGAGAAGTTCATCGACCTGAAGGATGTCCGCGACGAGATCCCGCTCCATGAGCCCAGGAGCGGCGAAGCCTATTACGTGGCCTTCTTCCTCACCGGTGCCTACCAGGACATCCTGGGCATGCGGCACAACCTCTTCGGTGCGCCCAACGAGGCCCACATCATGGTCCACGAGGACGACACCTTCAAGGTGCAGCACATCGTGAAGGGCGACACTGTGGACCATGTGCTCCGCAGCGTCCATTACGATCCTGATGTGCTCATCCAGGGGCCGCAGACCAAGCGGAAGGCCAGCGTCAAGAACGACGCCGCCGAGGCCCTCAGGGCCCTCCTCACGGAGGAGCGGAAGCTGCACACCTATCTGGAAATCTGATCAGCCAGCTTCACCAGCGGGGTTCCGGCTTCTGCTTCCAGAGCCAGATGATGTAGTCCACGTTCTTGGGCGTGGCTCTGAGCGCCCTGAGTCGAGCCATGCACTGGCCCCGGTGATGCTGGGAGTGTAGGCAGACCTGGAGCAGCGCGTCCGATACCGTGACCACACATGGGGGCTCCGGGAACCAGGGCACCCGCACCGTCTTCCCAAGCGAGGCTGCGTCCAGACCCCGACCCAGGGCCTTCAGCACCTGATGACCAGCCTCGCACCGGGCCTTCAGAGTCCGTAATTCAGGGAGCGGCCGTTCAGCCATGCCCACGGCCTCCCCCTTGAGCACCTGGAGAAAGGCCTCGGTGGTGGACATCATGTGATCCGTCCGGGTGCGCAGATCCACATCCTCCAGGGCGCCCGAGGCCTCCCAGGCATGAAAGAAGACGGCATCCGCCCAGGCCTGATGGCTGAGGAGGTCCTTCAGTGGACCGATCATGGTCCCTCCGGGTTGATGGCGGATTCTACCGGAGGTCATGCGTACAGCGAGCTGGGATTTCCTGGAGAATGGGGGATCATCCCAGACTTCCAGGAGGAGCGAATGGACATTCAACGCATCGGCGTGGTCGGCTGCGGGCTCATGGGTTCGGGCATCGCCCAGTGTGCGGCGGAGGCCGGTTGCCAGGTCGTGGTGAAGGAGGCCGACGAAGTCCTGCTCACCAAGGGTCTGAACCGCATCCACAGCGCCTGGGACAAGGCCGTGGCTAGGGGGAAGGTGACCGAGGAGCAGCGGGGCCCCTGGCTTCAGAACCTCTGCGGCACCCTGGCCTTTCCGAGCCTGGCGGAGTGCGACCTGGTGGTGGAGGCCATTCCCGAGCGCCTCGACCTGAAGCTCCAGACCTTCACAGAGCTCGACCGGGTGCTGGGTACCAGCGCCATCCTCTGCACCAACACCTCAAGCCTCTCCGTCGCCCAGCTGAGCCCCGTGCTGGCGCCCCACCGGTTATCGCGTCTCGCGGGCCTGCACTTCTTCAACCCGGTGCCCATGATGCCCCTGGTGGAGGTCATCCGCACCCTGGCCACCGGTGAAGACACTCTCACCGCGCTGCGGACTTTCGTCCAGAAGCTCGGCAAGACCGCCGTCATGGCGCCCGACGCGCCAGGCTTCATCGTCAACCGCCTGCTGGTGCCCTACCTGCTGGACGCCATCCGTTGCGCCGAGCAGCGGCTGGCCACGGTGGAGGACATCGACACGGGCATG
>CAIYNT010000315.1 GCA_903927605.1 uncultured Holophagaceae bacterium | reverse complement strand
TGCAGTACCCCCTTGGTCATCTGGCGGTGCTCCATACACCGCGATGACCAAGGGGCCTGCTTTCACCCTTCCGCGCTAGCCGTCTTTATCGACCGGGCTGCCTGGATGACCGTCCCCCGCCGCGCAGCGGCTTCGTTCAACACCCAGACAATTGCCGTGGTTTGTGACTCGAATGACAGCAAGGTTGCCCTGGCCGCAGTCACGGGCGCGGCAGGCGGCATGAGGATGATGGTTGTAGATGTGAGGGGTCCCCAGGACATGGGCAGAGCCATCGGCACGCTATCCGGGAGGAAACCGGACGCCGTGATCCTTCTTGCGGGAGACCATGTGGCCGGAGATGGCTCATCCGCTGCGAGTTTCCTGATCCAGCGGATGGCTGCCATGAAGGTCCCAACAGCCGCCACCACCGAGGCGGGCGTCAAACAGGGCGCCGCTCTTGGAATCGGGCCTGGCACCGGCGGCAAGCTCATGGCGAACGCAAAAGTGGCCGCAGTGGCTGGTGTAGCGGTGCCTGCGGGAGCCGTGATCTTCTGAGGCGTCGATACAGACCTTCGGGCCTAGTGGGTGCTTTCTGAACCTGCGCGGTCCTCGTGCGGTGGCTCAACGCCGCGCCAACCAGCCTTCCAGGCAAGGTTCATGGCCAGCGTAAGGGCCACATAGATGGCACAGAACCCCACCAGGAAGGATTGTTGGAAGAGAATCATCAGGGCGAAGAACAACACGATCATGAGGCTGGTGACCATGGCCGCACGGGGGCTTGTGGCGCGTTTCTTGAAGCTCGGGAATCGAAGGGTTGAAACCATTAGGAACCCGACAAGGAACAGTTCCGCAGCAAACCAGTAGGCGTGGGCCGCCGAGGCGGGCGGAGTAGGGTGCCAGATAATCACTGAGGCGACGCAGGCCGCGCCGGCTGGGATGGGGAGTCCCATGAAGTAACGGGAGTCCACCGAGCCCACCTGCACATTGAAACGGGCCAGACGCAGAGCCCCACAGGCAATGAAAACAAAGCATGCCGCCCAGCCTACGGCCCTGAGGTGCGAATCATAGATGCCCAGCTGGAAGAAGCCGTAGCGGTAGGCAAGGATGGCTGGCGCCATTCCGAAGCTGACCACATCCGCCAGACTATCCAGTTGCACGCCGAATTCCGTGGCGGTGTTGGTGGCCCTGGCCACCCGGCCATCCAGTCCATCAAAGACGCCCGCCAGCACAAGAAGTCCGGCGGCCCATAAAAAATAGCGTTCGGGGGTGGCTCCGGCGGCATTGATGGACATGACCACGCTGGAGAAGCCGCAGAAAACTGAAGCCATCGTGATGCTGGAGGGCAGAACGAACATGGATCGTCGCACCACGCGTTTCCGCCGGTCGCGGCGTTCCTCTGGACTCAGGCGGGGTCGCATGAAGACAGTTTCTCATATCCTGCCTCACTGAGGGGGCCGCCCTCACCCAAGAGTATCCTGGCTAGATTGGGGGGACAGGTTGAGGCACGTAGTGGTGATTGGCGGTGGACATGCCGGAATCGAGGCGGCGTACATCTCGGCCCGCCTGGGCATGGCTACGACCCTGCTCACCATGAACCTGGATCAGATCGGCCAGATGAGCTGCAATCCAAGCATTGGAGGGGTCGGGAAGGGCCACATGGTGCGGGAGTTGGATGCCCTGGGTGGCGCCATGGGGCGCCTCATCGACGCCACCGGAATCCACTTCCGCATCCTGAACGAGAGTCGAGGTGTGGCGGTCCGCGGCCCCCGGGCACAGGCGGACAAGGTGAAGTACCGCATTGCGGCCTGGAGGCTGCTGGAAGGTACAGAACACCTGAAACTTCGGCAGGGCACCGCCGCGTGTCTGCGCTGGCAAGAGGGGACCAAATACCTGACCGGTGTGGAATTGCTGGATGGATCCGTGTTGCCCTGCGATGCCGTGGTGGTTACCAGTGGCACCTTTCTCAATGGCCAAGTTCTTATCGGGGATCGACGCCTGGAGGCTGGTCGTGCAGGTGAACCCGCCAGTACACATCTTGCCGAGCAATTGCGAACGCTCGGTTTGCGCCGTCGTCGACTGAAAACAGGCACCAGCCCACGCCTGGCGCGGGGGAGCATCGATTTCGACCGGCTGCAGATCCAGCCCGGTGACAATCCTCCGCGGCCCTTCAGCTTTTTCAGCAAGGGGATCCCCCAGCCCCAAGTGCCCTGCCACATTGTTCACACCACACCGGAAACTGAGTCCATTGTGCGGGAGAACCTCTCGAAATCGAGCTTGTACGGGGGCCACATCGAGGGCGTTGGTCCGCGGTACTGTCCCTCCATCGAGGACAAGTTCGTGAAGTTCCCCGACAAGAACCGGCATCAGATTTTCGTGGAACCCGAAAGCCTCGAAACAGAGGAGATCTATTTGGCGGGCCTGTCCACCTCCATGCCCCCGGATATCCAACTCCGGATGGTTCGAACCATGGCGGGGTTCGAGGCTGCGGAGATCCTGAGGCCGGGTTATGCCATCGAGTACGACAGCTTCGATCCGCTGCAGCTCCGTCGGGACCTTTCCGTGGAGGGTCTCGATGGCGTCTGGTTCGCGGGTCAGATCAATGGCACCACTGGCTATGAGGAAGCCGCAGGACAAGGTCTCCTAGCTGGGATCAATGCGGTGCGGTGGCTGCGGGAACAGGACCCCATCATTCTGGGCCGGGATCAGGCCTACATCGGCGTGATGGTAGATGATCTCGTCACTAAGGGCACCGATGAGCCGTACCGAATGCTCACGGCCCGGGCTGAGCATCGGTTGGGTCTAGCCTGTGACCTTGCCGATGGCCGGCTGCTGACTGTGGCTCGGGAGGTGGGAGCCCTTGATTCTGCGGAACTGGCGGGAGTAGAGGCAAAGGCTGCCCGCCGGGAACGGATCAAGGTGCAGTGCGGGGAGGCCTGGGTGACGCAGTCAAGCCCCTTCGGGCCCATCGCAGGTGAAGCGGGGATCAGACTGGAGGCCGGCATGACCCTGTCGGACCTGTTCCGGCGACAGCAGATCGGCACCGCGGAGGCAGATGCCTGCCTGACCTTGTTGGACAACTGGAGGCTGGAGCAGGCTGGTTGGGATGCCGCCACCGAGCGGGATCTGCTGCTCTTCGACCTCCGGTACGCCCCCTATCGGGATCGCGAAGCCAAACTCCTGGAGGGTCATCGTGCATGGGATCATGTGCGGATTCCCTCAGACTTTCGGGTGGAGCAGTTGCACGGCTTATCGAGGGAAATCATGGAAAAATTGACCTTGCACCGCCCTGAGACCCTCGGCCAAGCCAGTCGAATCCCCGGAGTGACCCCGGTAGCGGTGACCCTGCTGCATTTATTGATTCATCGTGCTCAGAATATATAATTCAATAGTTGTTTTTCCTTGAACTTCCATGTAACTGGAGTCTTACTTTTAAGGGTCCATTGCCATGGAGGTGCTCTTGGTTATCTCGTCTGATGTTCAGCTAGACCCATCTCGCCCCGCAGCCCGAATGCTGAAGATTGGCCAACTGGCCTCCCGTTCGGGCATCACGGCCCGGAATCTGCGCTTCTATGCTGATGCGGGTGTGTTCGGCGAACTCCCGCGATCCCCCAAGGGCTATCGGCTCTTTCCCACGGAAGCGGTGCATTGGGTCAGGATCCTCCAGGCATCGCAGGCGGCCGGGTTCAGTCTGGAGGAAATTCAGGAACTGTTGAGAGCCATCCGCCAGGACAGCGTGCCTTGTGAGCACGTTAGAGAGGCCCTTGGGGGCAAGCTGCGTGTCCTGGAGACCAAGCTGATCGAGATCAAGCTGCTGGTGGACATCTTGCGCACCACCCTGGGCACCCCTGATGGTGAGAGCAGTGAACTCGGCTGCAACTTGATGGAAATCCTTTTGGCCGAGGCGACGCGCCTGCCGGCCCTGGCGAGATATCGGGCCTGACGGCTCTGGGAGGCACTGATGGTTACCAAGGTTTATCGCGTCAACGGCATGACTTGCGGCGGCTGCGCCAAGCATGTGGAGAAGGCTCTCCGGTCTGTGGCTGGGGTGGTCGGAGTGGTCATGGACGTGGCTAAGGGCACCGCCACTGTGGAAGGAACAGCCTCCTTCGAGACCATGGCGGCCAGCGTGGGGGCGGCTGGCTACGAGCTGATCACACCAGCGTGAACGCACGTCTGGAAGAAGAGCGGGTGGACCAGCAGACTTACACTGTGTCGGGCATGACCTGCGCAGCGTGTGTCCGCCATGTGGAGAAGGCCCTGGCCGCCACTCCAGGCATCTCCTCGGTTTCGGTGAATCTGGCTACATCCAGGGTGACGGTGGAAGGCACGGCTTCCTTTGAGGAAATGGCCCTCCAGGTCGAGGACGCGGGCTACGGCCTGGGTCAGATTGAACCTGAGACACCGGAGAATGAGGACCTGAGGCCAGCCCAACGTCGAATGCTTCTCGCACTGGTCCTCACTGCGCCAATGTTGGTGGCGATGATTCCAGGGCTCGGTTGGAGCCTGCCTGGGTGGCTGCAGGCCGTTCTCGCCACGCCGGTGGTGTTCGGCGCGGGGCTTGGATTCTTCAGGCGCGCAGGGCGTCAGGCCCTGCATTTCCAGTCATCCATGGACACCCTCATTGCACTGGGATCGGGCATCGCTTGGGCCTTCGCCGTCAGCGAATGGTGGCGTGGTGCCCATCATTTAAGCTTTGAAACGGCCTCAGCCCTGGTGGCCTTCCTGTTGACGGGGAAGTACCTCGAAGCGAGGGCCAAATCGCGTGCTACAGATGCACTGAGAGCCCTTCTCTCGCTGGCACCACCCACAGCCCTTCGGCTTGAAACCGATGGATCAGTGCTTGAGGTTCCGGTCTCCGCGTTACGACCCGGGGACCGCACCAGGGTCCTCCCTGGGCAGGCGGTACCCGCCGATGGCTGTGTGATCACTGGGCAGGCGGAGGTGGACGAGTCCATGTTGACTGGTGAGCCCATGCCCATGCCCAAGGGCCCGGGAGATGCTCTTGTCGCGGGAACCGTGGTCCACGGTTCTGCCCTGGAACAAGAGATTCAAGCGGTTGGAGCCGACACTCAGTTGGCCCGCATGGCAGCCCTGGTGGCCCAGGCCCAGGGTTCCAAGGCTCCGGCTCAGGATCTGGCCGACCGTATCAGTGCTGTCTTCGTACCGATTATCCTCGCCCTTGCGTTGGTGACCTTTGCAGGCTGGTGGTGGCTGGGCGGTGGTTTCGATCAGGCCTGGCGTCCCGCGGTGACGCTGTTGGTGATTGCATGTCCATGCGCACTGGGCCTCGCCACACCCGTGGCCGTGATGGTCGGTCTTGGAGCGGCTGCCCGGAAGGGTGTCCTCGTGCGAGATGCGGCTGCCCTCGAAGCCCTGGGCCAAGCCACGGATCTGGTGTTCGACAAGACAGGTACCCTCACCGAAGGCCGGCCTCGCCTGAGACGGGTCATCCCCTATGGCGATATGGCCGACGCTGAACTGCTGAGGGTAGCGGCCAGCCTGGAGCGGGATTCGGAACATCCCATAGCCAGAGGGATTCTCGCCGCCTACCAGGGAGAAATTGTGGTGGTCGATGACTTCCGCGCTCACCCCGGTGGCGGCATCACGGGCGGAGTGGATGGGCGATCCTGGCGTTTGGGGAGCGAAGCCTTCCTCTCCATCCCTTTCCCGGCGCTGGACGAGGATGGGATCTCGGTGGGGTTGGCGGACGATGGGGGTCTCCAGGGGATATTTCTTCTGGGGGACCGGTTGCGGGATGAGGCCCCGAGGGTGGTGGAACAGTTGAAGAGGCAGGGATTGAAGGTCCACCTGCTGACCGGTGACCGGCAGGCGCCCGCCCGAGTCATGGCTGCGGCCGCTGGGATCTCGGAGGTGACCGCAGAAGTCCTTCCCGAGGGGAAGCTGGTCCAGATAAAGGCGCTACAGGCGCAGGGTTCGGTGGTCGGCTTTGTGGGCGATGGCGTGAATGATGCTCCGGCCCTGGCTCAGGCTGATTGCGGCATCGCGATGGGGTCTGGGTCAGGCCAACATGGTACTGGTGCCGCCATGGCCGCGGCGCCGATCGTTCTGCTTCGTCCAGGGTTGGAATCCGTCCTTGCGGCCCACAAACTGGCCCTGCGCACTCATCGCGTGATCCGACAGAACCTTGCCTGGGCCTTCGGTTACAACCTGGTGCTGGTACCGTTGGCGGCACTTGGACAGCTAGAGCGATTCGGTGGTCCCATGCTGGCTGGAGTGGCCATGGGGTTGAGCTCGCTCACGGTCGTCCTCAACGCGCTTCGATTGAGACGCTAAAGACCACGTGAGAGTTCCTTCAGATAGGCCGCAAACTCCTCCCGCAGATCTTCGCGTTTGAGCGCGAACTCCACGTTGGCCTTCAAGTAATCCAGTTTGTTGCCCGTATCGTAGCGTTTGGCCGGAATCTCGGCTGCGACCAAGCTGCCCTCGCAAGCGAGGGCAGCCAGCGCGTCTGTGAGCTGGTATTCCCCACCTACACCGGGTTGAAGGGCAGCGAGATGGTCGAAGACGCGGGGTTCCAGCACATATCGGCCCACCACGGCCCAACGGCTCGGGGTATCGGCCGGATTTGGTTTTTCGACAATAGATGTCACATCCCAGATGGTTCCCAAATCGGCAGGGGCGTTGACGATTCCATACCGGGACACCTGCTCTAGTGGCACCTCCTGTACGCCCACCACAGATTTTCCAGTGGCGCGGTACGCAACGATGAGTGCATCCAAGGCCGAATTTCGTTCGTCGAAGACATCGTCACCCAGGAGCAGGGCGAAAGGCTCATCGCCGACCGCATGGCGGGCGCAAAGGACCGCGTGGCCGAGTCCGAGCGGTTCGCCCTGTCGCACGTATGCGAATTGGGCGAGGTGGCTGATTCCCTGGACCAGGTCGAGGTCTTCCTGTTTGCCTCTGCGCCGGAGGGTGTCCTCCAGTTCAAAAGACACATCAAAGTGGTTCTCGATGGCGGCCTTCCCTCGTCCTGTCACCAGGACCAGGCTCTCGATGCCGGCGCGTATGGCCTCTTCCACCACGTACTGGATGACGGGCGTATCCACGAGGGGGAGCATCTCTTTCGGTTGAGCCTTGGTGGCTGGCAGGAAGCGGGTGCCCAGACCTGCAACGGGAATGACAGCTTTGCGAAGCGTCTTCATGGCCTCTCCGATGGCCCATGATGGCCGAAGGACGGGCGCCACATGAAGCTTTGGGGCCTTTTGCACAAATTTTCTCTTGCGTGGGTGGAGGCGGATGTTAGTCTGGATGTCCTGCGCAGTTGAGGCTGCGGGGCGCTGGGGGGGGCTGGAAGGTTTCTTTCGGGCCGTGCTGAGGAGCATGGGGGCGTCTTTGAAAACCGGAT
>CAIYNT010000314.1 GCA_903927605.1 uncultured Holophagaceae bacterium | reverse complement strand
GGCCGCCGCGCTGAAGCCTGCGGACTTCTTCGGCAACGACGACGTCCTCTACCTCATGGAGGACATGGCCACGGGCGAGATCCGCCTGTCCATCCTCTGGGAGTGGATCCACAAGGGCGCCCTGCTCACCGAGGCCGATGCCGAGACGGGCTGCGTCGAGGGGGAGCCCTTCACCCAGGCCCTCTTCGGCCGCCTCCTGAAAGAGGAATACGCCAAGCTCCGCCAGGCCAGCAATCGCGACGTCCACGACGACTCCAAGGACACCACCCTGCCCATCGCCCGGGCCATCGTGCAGACCTACGTCCAGAGCCCCCTCAAGGCCCCCTGGTACGTGGACCTGCTGAACCTCAACCTCGGCCTCGAGGACCTCAAGACCGCCGAAGCCCGCATCGCCCACTACCTCGAAGCCTTCAAGAAAGACGGCACCCGCCTCACCGAGAACCAGGACTTCTAGGCACTTCTCGACGAAAGGACTTTCACCACGAAGACAGGAAGACCACGAAGAAGCAGACGGGCTGGCCGTCTTCCTTCGTGGTCTTTGTGGTCTTCGTGGTTCCTGTTTTTCTGAAAAAGGGATTAACCACAAAGGACACAAATAGTGAGTAATTCGGGGGTGGCGGGACACGTTTGACCGGGTGGGTCGGCGCGTTCAGGCCCACCCCCGAATTGCGATCTTGAACAAGCCCGTAGCGGCAGGGGCCGGCGCGATCGGGCTATGGGGAAATCGGAGTGGGTCGAGGTCCTGAGGCGGGCCGTGATGATCGAGCCAGGGCAGTCTGGGCACGATTGGGCTGTTGGGACCCGTGCGTGGATGCTTCCGCTCCTGTCCAGGCGCAGACCTTCTCCAGCCTGCCGTTTCGGAGGGATGCGGGGCCTGCGGTGGTGGATGGTATGAGGGCAGTGGTCATGGTGTGGTTGGGGGCGGCGCCCGGGTCGAGGTCAGGGGTAAGCGCCGCAGGATGCCGCCGCAGACGGGGCAGGTCCGGGTCGCTCGTTCCAACTTCTGGGCTGGCCCTTCCCTTCGCTTCCGCTGCGGTTTCCCGAGGGCAGCCCGCGCCCTCTCCAACTGGCCACCAGGCCGTGTTGAGGCATAGAGGCCGGTGTGGCGGATCTTATGGAACCCTTGCGGCAGCACGTGCCAGAGCAGGCGGCGCAGGAACTCCACCGGGTGCAGGGTGGCGGTTCGCCCTAGCTTGGTCCGGAAGGTGACCCGGTCGCGAGTAACCTCCACCAGTCGCGAGTTGGCGATGCCCACCCGGTGGGTATACCTGCCGAGGTAGGCCAGGATGTGGCGCGAGCGCTTAAACGGCTTCTTGGCATAGACGATCCAGGGCTTCCGCGCCACCCGGCTTGCCAGGGCGGCATAACCCTGGTCCGTCCATTCCGGGAAGGAGCCCCGCTTCCTCAGGGCCCCGAGGGCGTGGAGCATCCGGGCCCGGAACACCACGCCCATCATGACGACCGGGAACAGGAAGGCACTGCGGGTGGTGATGAAACGGCTGCCATCGAGAGCCAGTCCCCCGGCGGTGACCAGGGCGTGGACATGGGGATGGAAGGCCAGTTCCCGGGTCCAGGTGTGCAGGACCAGGGTGATGCCGAGGGTGGCCTTCAGGCGGGTCCGACCCAGGACCAGCAGGGTCTCGGAGGTCCCTTGCAGGAGGGCCTGGTAGACCTCGGCTGGATGCCGCATGGCCAGTCCCCGCAGCTCCATCGGCAGCGTGAACACGGTGTGGAAGTGGCCGACATCCAGGAGGCGTTCACTGCGGGCTGTGATCCACTTCTCCTGGGCCAGAGCCTGGCACTTGGGACAGTGTCGGTTCCGGCAGGAGTTGTAGGCGATCCGCTCGTAGTCGCCGTGCTCGCAGACCTCCACATGGCCGCCGAGGGCGGCGGTGCGGCAGCGGCTGATGGCGGTCAGGACCCGGCGCTGGGGTGTGGACAGGCGGTGGCTGGCCTCCAGGGCCGGTCGGTGGTTCCTGACGATGTCCGCAATGTCGAAGGTGGGCCGCGACCCCACGGACTCAGTCCGGCAGATCCTCCAACGGACTGCGCACCGCAGCGATCTGACTGGGGGCGACCTGGGTGTAGATGGCTGTGGACTTGATGCTGGCGTGGCCCAGCACCACCTGGATCCTGCGCAGATCCGTGCCCCGCTCCAGCAGGTGGGTGGCGAACGCATGGCGGAGCATGTGCGGGGTCACGACCCGGCCGATCCCGGAGGCCGCCGCCGCACACAGCAGGGCACGCCGGGCGGTGTCCTTGCTGATGGGATTCCCGGCCCGAGAGGTGAACAGCCAGGGCGCAGGTGGCCGCGCGTGCTTGTAGTAGGCCCGAAGCAGGCCATAGAGCCGGCCGCTCATGGGCACCATCCGCTCCCGATCACCCTTGCCATTGCGGACATGGATGACCTGCTGCATGGCGTCGATGTCCCGCGTCTCCAGCAGGCTGGCCTCCCGGATGCGCAGGCCGGTGGCGTAGATCAGGGTAAAGAACATGCGGTACTTGGCGCTCGTGAACCCGTCCAGCAGGCACGGGATCATGGCCTGGCTCAGGATGACGGGCAGCTGCGCCTTGGCCCTGGGGATCGTGATCCAGGCCACCTTGTCCGGCTGGCCCAGGGTCCGGCCATAGAGAAACTTCAGGGCCGAGTAGTGCAGGCCAAGCCGGGACGCGCTGATCGGCTGGAGCCGGAGGTGGTCCACCCAGCGGCGGATGGCTTCCTGGCTGGCTTCGTCCACTCCCGCCCCGAGGAACTCCTCGAACCTCCTGACCGAGGCTACGTATTGCTGGATGGTTCCGGTGGCGCGATTTGCCATCCGCAGGTCGCCGGCGAACCGGGACAGAGCTACACTATCTACCTGCATGTAGTACCTCCTTGGTTGTGGGGCCGGTGCTCTAACACCGCCACAACCAAGGAGACTGCAAACCGTTGCTTCCGCAAGCCCTAACGGGCGATCGGGCTGGACAGACGTCCGTCACCCTGCCGCGAAGCGGCTTCGTTCAAGCTGAACTGATCCGATGGCTGGATGGTCCGGATGCTTTGCGCGACATTCAACGTGATATCCGTTCGCTGGACCCCATGCCACCCGCAGACCAAACCGCGTGGTCCCTGGCCCGGATTG
>CAIYNT010000313.1 GCA_903927605.1 uncultured Holophagaceae bacterium | reverse complement strand
GGTTGAGCGCCCGCGCAATCCGCTCCTCCGGAACCCCAGCATCCAGTGCCTTCAAAATCATTCGATTCGCCTGGATCGGAGCGATCCGGTTCACCCTTTTGTTATAGCTGTAGCCCTCATTGGCGAGGGAAACGAGACAGGTGTCCCACCCCTCCGCAGCCCGGAAGCTATGCCAGGACTCGGCACCGATCACCATGTGATCGGCCAAGGGAACCCCAAGGCTTTCGCCAGCGGCGCGAAGCCGAGCCGTGAGAGCACAATCCTCGCGGGAAGGCGTCGGATCGCCGGAGGGATGGTTGTGGAACGCAAGTGCGGAAACTGCGCCGTAGCGAAGAGCTTCCCGGAAGAACTCTCGGGGACTGATCAGGGTGGCGGTGGCGGTGCCCTGGCTCAGGATGCGCTCGGCCAGAAGGTCGCCCTTGGCGGACAGCGCCAAGAGCCCGAAACGTTCCTCGGTCCAGCCCGTGCAGCGAGGAAGGAGGTAGGTCCCTGCGGCCCTCGGAGAGGTGATGCGCGGGCGTTCGATGCTTCGCTGGGAGCGTCGGTAGACCTCCTGGAGGACGCCAAACCGGGCCATCTCGGCCTCTGTAAGCCCGATGGATCGGAGCTCTGCCGGTCCCATGGCCGTGAGCTCTGCGAGGGATCCAGCCAGCGCCAGGATGCCTTCAGCGCGAGCAGGGCGAGGGCGGCTCAGGAGTGCTTCCACGATCTGCGAATCACTCAGGCCCTCTGGACCATACCTAGCCAAGGTTTCGGACACACGGCTGATCTTGTTGAGGGGTTTGGGATCGCTTGATGGAAGGGTATGGGGATCAAAGAGGCTCTTGGGGTTCATGGCTCGTCTCCGTGCCCACTGAGTCGGGGCACACACGAGCCGGTGGCCCCCGCTCCCAAGGCCTGGACCGGGAACGCACCGGGCACCGGGAAGAGAGCGGGTAAGGGTGCCGGGCGCGGGAATGGGACATCCGGCAGTGCCTGACGCGAAAGGGTGCGGGAGCCATTCCCCACGCCTCTTGATTCCAGAACCTAAGCGATTCCGAGCCTTCGCTCAGCCACCTCCCTCGTTCCGAACGGCCCTGCAAAATGAGCGATGGCCTCCTCTGTGTCGACCTGGAAGAACCGGAGAACTGCCCTAATCTCTCGGAAATCAGCCGTGTCTGAAGACTGGCAAACCACGACCTGAACAATGCTCCACAAGTCCTGATCCGCTTCTGCCACAGGCACGAGTGTCCTAAGCACGTCCGGACCTGCAACTCCCGCCGCCAACAAGGCCGAAGCCGCATCGGCCCATCCGGCGCACATCTGCTGGAGACAAACCACAATGTCCTCGTATGGCTGGCCCTCCGCCTTGAGGCTCGAAGCCATCGCTTTCCAGGCCCCCTTGTAGCGGAGCCCTTCTGCAATGACCGGTTCGCCGAAACCGTTCGCAGCAAGCTCCCTGGCGGCAGCGTCCCACCGGTAGCCGAGCTCCTGAAGGCGTTCCAACCGTGCCAGTGCTGCTGCGGAATCTTGAAGGTTGCTCATAGCCATTCCTCCTCGTGATCGAAGACCGGACTCCCGGCCTGGTTAGGTGTGAGTTCTGAAGTTGGCTCCGTCCGTGGGAGCGGTGGAATCGGGAGGGAAAAGGCACCGAGCCCTTCCAGCCCGGCCTCCATCGTTTCAATGCCTGCGGAGAGCTCGTCGGCGCGATGGACTGGCTGATGCTCCCGCTCCTGGAACACTTCTTCGAGGGCTTCGGCTTCAATGGACTGCGCCTCCTCCCACGGATCGCGAGCCTCGATGACCTCTCCAAGGGGTGTGCTCGGAACTGGGAGGCTCATCGGGAGCCAGTAGGTCCACCCGTTGGCCCGTGCGATCGCGGCGCGTTCATCCGACCATGTGCCCCAGGCGTCGATGGGCACCAGATCTGCCTCTTTTTCGGTTTCTTTCGAATGCTTGTTGGCTGGCTTGATGCGCCGGGTCCACTTTCCGAGAACACGGGAAAGCGTCTCTCGCGTGTCGTCTTCAGCATTCCGCATGAGCCAAATCTTGCTTCCGAAACCCTTCACCACAGCCTTCCAGTTCTGGGGGTACACATCTTCCATGAGCCCGAGATTTTGAATGGCGGCCACGAAGGCGACTCCCTTACTGCGAAGCAGCACCAAGGCCCGTTCAATGCTGGGAAGACGCCCCGCATCCCCGAACTCGTCAAGCAGGAGAAGGATCGGCGAGGATCCCTCCGCTCGATTCCGCAAGCGGCCAATCATCATGGCCCAGTACAGATGGACTGGCGTCCGAAGGGCATCAGACATTTCGCAACTCATCACCCATCCGCCTCGTTCGATGAAGGCATCGAGTGAAACGGTACTGTTGCCCTCCGTGATCTCTGCGATCCGTGGCGCTTCCCACTTGGAGAGGGTCGCAACGAGGTCTTGGAGGATGGGGACCTGGGATTTCGGCTCTTTCATCAGATCCCGCCAAACCGGATCCAGCGCATCAAGAAACGGCTCCAGCCGCGTTCGGCGAAGCTCTCGGGATATCTACTGGAGGCTGCTCCAGGGCTTGGCGCGAAGGATCGCGGTAAACAGCACGCGAGCCATGTCTCGCACCCAGGGATTGGCATCCCGAGGATTCGATGGGAAGACGTAATCCACGATCAGGTCAATGTCCTCCGGGCCTCGAATCTCCTGGAGGGGATTCCACAGGCCGCTTCGTGTCGCATGGCCCCTCACGTCGAGACCCCAAACGAGCCGATCGGGGAACATCGCCCTGAATGGAAGTTCCGCCTTTGAGTCCTGGTAGATCCATTGGGCATTTGCGGAAATCATGATGTGGCCATAGAACGCGCTGGTCTTGCCACTTCCCTGACAGCCGAGGACCAATATATGGCGCGAGAGCAGGTCCCATCTTAGGAAAATGAAAGTGAGGTTCCGAGCCCTCCGTTGCAGCGTCAGCAGCGCCCGGCGTGCTTTCCGGGCGCAATCCCGGTACGCGAGCAGGACAGCAACGGGTTTGCCATCGCCGATGGGTTTCCCATCCTGCCGATCGAAGCGACCCCAATCCTCATGAAGGTCGCGAAATTCAGCGCTTGCCCAGCTTTCACCACGCCTGAGGTACGAGGGATGGAGATCCCAGGTCAGCAATGTTCCGACCGCGAGGCCCGCTGCCGCGATGTTCAACCAAAGGAACGAGCTCGACTCTCGATAGGCCCATTCCTGAAAACCAGAAGTATCGGGTGCGAACATGCATAGGAAGCCAATCGCCACGAGGCTGACCAAGAGGGCAAAGAGCTTCTTCGATCGCCGGTGGAAGAGCACCCTCACCCAGGAATGGGCGTGGTGCGCCAGCCAGTAGTGAGCATCCACACCGCCCACCAGGGCATCGCGGATTAGGATCCCGGCGAGGCCGCACCCTCCGGTCAGGATCAGCACCCACGAGATCTGCTGCCATAGATTGAGAAGGTGGGACACCTTGGCTGGAGTCATCGTTCGACCTCCAAATGACTGCGCGAGACGTTCTGCGCCTTCTTGGCGGCGTCAAAGGCCATCCGCATTGCCACGGCAAGGGTGGGACCAGCGGGGAGGATCTTCGCGAGTTGCATGGCCCGGAGAAGGGGTTCAGGGACTCGGCGTGCCACGAGGCGGCGCACATTACCTTGGGCCAGGTCCACCGCATCCTTGGCCTCGAAGGGAAGTGACTCCCTTACGGCGGAAGATGCCATCCGGGACGGGGAACCAACGGCGATGCCTCCGGCGCGGGCAAGGCCCTTGCCAACCTCCCGACCTGCCGCTGCGAAGTCCGATCCCACTTCCTGAAGAGCCTTCGCAAGCGAGGCACCTCCCGTGGCCGGAGCCGCGATCGCGGCCAGGGCGAGGGTTGAGGTGCCATGTGCCAGCCGAAGGCTGGCCTGGACAGAGGCTCTCGCGGCTTCCATGGCCATCTTCAGGGCAATCCTGGAAGACTCGGTCGCAAGGGATATCGTGATCCTTGCCGTGGCCCTGAGTGGGCGGGGAACTCCCAATTCCCGCATCGCGGAATCCACGCCCATACGCGTTATCTGCCCGACATAGCCGAGCGCTCGGCTTGCCTGAGTGCCGACGACGCCCAATCCACGATCGAGAGCACGTCCTGTGGCCCGAATTCGGCGCTCGGATTCGCGGCGGTCAAGACGATTCAGAGCGCCTGTACGACGGTGTTCGACCCGCTCCTGTTCTGATCGATGCCTTGCACCGCCGATGGATCCTCGCGCCTGATAGCGAGCATCAAGAGCGGCCAACTCCAGTTGGTACCTGCGCTCGATGAGCTCCCGGTTCTTGACCTCGAATGGACGCGCCGTATCGGTCTTCCGCGCTGGAGGGGCCTTCCGGACGGCTTCACGGCGCTGGACCCGGTTTTCATGCTGCTGCCGGATGACCTGCTGCACCTGGACTTTCAACGCCAGGAATCGCTTGTGGGCTTCCCAATCCAGGATCCTTCCCTCATCTCCGAAATACTCGCGGTCCCACACTTTCTGAAGTGTTCCATTCCGTCCAAGAATCTGTCCTTGCGATCCTCCTCCCACAGCGATGTGGAAATGGAAGCGTCCATCCCCTTCATGGATGGCGAGCACGAATGGCCGCCCATGCGCATAAGCGCGTGCCATGTTAAGTCCGGCTTCCCGAATCGCGCATTGGGGATCCTCAGGCCTTCGGAGCCGGATGGCTTCGCATTCAGAATCACTCCCGGCGAGGATGACCTCGTGGTAGGGCGCAGCCTTCCCGCCGATCGCCATAATCGCTTCTTCAACGGAAAGGGCTCGCCCTTCGGCATTCAGTAGACAGGCCGAGTCCCGTCCGTGCTCCGAGGCGAGGTAATGCATTCTCCGATCCGCCCTCGGCGGCTGCTGCCGTCCCCGAAACCCCTTTTTCCAGCCTTCCTTGATGATGGCCATTCAGCCCTCCCCGCGCATGGCTTGGATCTTCTGGCGGGCAGAGGTAGAGATATCCGATGCGCGGGAGCTTCCCTCCACCATGGCCAACAGGTGGGCGTAAATCAGTTGGGCCAAGCCGAGGGTCGTGGTCTGGGATTGGAGAAGCTGGCCATCCCGATCAGCCTGGGCGTTTTCGACCCCTCGGAGGATGGCGACGAGAGCCTCGATCCGAGTCGCGTGCCTGGCCTGCTGCTCCAGAACATTCGTCAGCGTTCGAGCCAGGCCATCCAGGCGGGATCCTAGGATTGCCTCCGTCTCCCGCTGCCTGGCTTCCTCCAGGAGAGAGCGGAGCGCCTGGGTCAGGCTGATCCCACGAGCCCCCGCGATCGATTCGAGCGTTTCATAGTGCTGAACGCCAACCTTTGCATGCACCACGTCTTTGGCACACCGAGAATCCTTAGCACGACTCATTTAACACCGCCTTTTGTCACTTTCCTTGGCGCAAGCCTGGCAAGGAACAACACAAGGTGGTGTTGGCCAAACGATGGATTCAAGCAACCTACATGAATGCAGGTACAGTCACGCGCCACGGCGAACTTGCCACCTGAAGGGTTCGCTCCTTGAGCGCTGATATTCGATCGTCCGTCCATACCCAAAGGTTATGGATAGGATCGCAAAGCAATCAACTTTATTTGAACCCTAATTGAAAAAATACACTCAGCACTCATGAGTGCAATATTGCTACTTTAAAGTACTCTGAAGAGGCACAAAAAATAAAATTTGCACCTGATGCATAATAAGAAGTCATCGATTATGATTTTTCATTTTTTGAGCAATAGGCATCCCACGCATTCATCAACTTTTTTCGCTTTGGAAGCATTGTTGAACGTTGATAGGCCGCCTCTGCTTTGTCTTTCAACTGGTGTGCGAGCGCGTGCTCGACGACTTCCCTTTCGAACTTTTTCGTGTCAGCGGCCCAATCTCGGAATGTGGACCTGAACCCATGCACATCGGAATCCTTCCGCTTCATGCGCTTGAGCACGGCATCCATCCCGCCAGTGGAAAGATGCTTCCCTTCCTTCGCCCCAGGAAACACGAAAGGGCCTTGCTTGGCTTGTTCCAAATCCTTGATGATTTTCAGTGCCCGCTTCGAGAGTGGGATGACATGTTCCTTCTTGGCTTTCATCCGCTCCTTGGGAACCGTCCAGAGGCCCCCCTCAAGGTCGAACTCCTCCCAAGTGGCACCAACCGTCATTCCCGTTCGCGCAGCGGTGAGGATGGTGAACTCCAGAGCCAGAGGCGCGATTCCGGTTCGGGACCGAAGATCCTCCATGAATTTCGGGAGTTTCTTCCAGTCCATCGCATTAAAGTGTTTCCTGTCCTGGACCACTGAAGGTTTGGGATACAACTGGTCAAGGTGCCCACGCCAACGGGCTGGATTTTCCCCACTGAAGTAGCCGCTGACCTTCGCCCAGGACAGAACAGCCTCCATCCGCTGGCGGACGCGTGATGCAGTTTCGTTAATCGTGCCCCAGATGGGGTCCAACACCTTCCGGATCAGCGCTAGGTCAATGACGTCCACCGGCAAGGATCCAAACACGGGCGAGGCATAGGTATTCAATGTGTTCGTCCACTGTTGTGCGCTCTTCGAGTTGTTCCGCTTTGCGAACCTCCCAGCGATGCACTTGGCGGCAGCTTCATCGAATGTGATGAATTTTGCCTCTGCCGCCTTCTCTATTGCCCGTTGCGTCGCCATCTCGGTCTTCGGGTCCTTTTTGTTCCGAAGGAGAGCTCTCATCTCCGCCGCCTTGTCTCGTGCCTCCTCAAGTGAGACATCAGAGAATGGGCCTAGCCCTAATTCGATAAGCCTCTTGGTGGCGCGATGCCGATAGCGGAAGACCCATGATTTGGTGACCCCATCAGTCTTTTTGGTCCTCGCCTTTGCAGTTGCCTTCGCTGGGGCGCGTTTTGCGATCTGGAGGTAGAGGTTTCCACCATCGTTCAGGTACCCGGGCACAGCACACGTCTCGACCTTTTTGTGTGCCAGCTTGTTTCGTCCTCCGGCCATGATCGGACCTCACTCTGGACAAGATCAATCGTTGAGGTAACGGGGATCGATGTTCGGGTTAATGCCCAAAGGAAAGAACCGCAGGGCGGACTGGTCCCATCGGGGATTCCGGTCCATCCAGGCATTGCAGTCCTTGGCATCACCTCGGTTCGTGCGGAGGTCATGCACTTCGTCGCGTATGAATCGATCCATTGGGTATCTCCTGGACAGGAGGATACGCTTTAATACCCATATTTCTACCCATATTTTTTAATTGCTTGTGGGCACTCAAAGAAACCCGTCCGTGGTCGTCCATGCACGAAGCCAATTCGTAAGCATCTTATATACAAGAGATTTGATTGACCATTGACACTCAACCCTACTCGCCCATGCGCTAAAGTAAGGCGGACTCTATCTCCGCCAAAAACAGTAATAAGCACCTGACAACCAAGGTGCTTATTACTGTATAAACTGCAACCACCCTCTATTGCCCACGAATTCCTAGCGGCCGGACTGGTGGTGCCTCGCAGGGGCAGTTCCCAAACCTCCAACGGATGCCGAGCCTGGGCCGCTCTCAGGGAGACGGCAACGCAGGAATCCACGGGAAACGGGCCATCCCGGTTGGCGCTGAATAGTCACCGCCGGTCCTCACCCGGAGGGATGAAGCCAGGCGGGCGCCCAGATGGGCCGAGGCATCGGAGAAGGCCAAGGTCCCATGTCGCGAATATGGCTGGCAATGAGTCGCTGAGGGTTCTTCCAGGTTTACTGCTGCCCCCCACAAACCGATAGAGGGTTTAACATTGGCCCTCACCGTACCTTGAGGATGAGGTATGCCCACCGGGAATGATTCGGACCGCCTGATCGCTGAAAGACAGCCGTCATCCGAGGGCTGGGAAGGGGTCACATCCCTATTCCATACGATGCCATTCGGAGTCGTGATCCATGACGCGGACGGAACCATCCTTGCCTCCAATCCGGCTGCCGAAGCGATCCTCGGCCTCACCGCTGACCAGATGAGGGGTCGAACTCCGATCGACTCCAGGTGGAAGGCCATGCACGAGGACGGATCACCCTTCCCAGGCGAGGGCCACCCCGCCATGGAGACGCTGAGGACGGGTCAGCCGATCCTGAACAAGGTCATGGGCGTATTCCATCCAGTAGAGGGCAAGACCCGCTGGATACACGTCTCCACCACGCTGCTTTATCGGCCAGATGAGACAAGGCCCCATCAAGCAATGGCAATTTTCGTCGACATCACGGACCGGATTGAGGCGGAGCAAGCCCGTCAGCAAAGCGATGGCACCTTCCGCGCATTGTTTAACGGCATGTTGAATGGGGCGGCCTACTGCAAGATGCTCTTTGAGAATGGCAAGCCCAGCGACTTCATCTACCTTGCCGTAAATGAAGCTTTTCAGAGACAAACTGGATTGAGGGATGTCGTCGGCAAGAAAGTTTCAGAGGTCCTTCCTGGGATCAGGGATTCAGACCCCGCTCTCATTGAGACCTATGGCCGAGTTGCCACCAGCGGTCGACCTGAGACCTTCGAGATCAGGCTCAAGGCTCTGGATGCTTGGTTCACTATTTCTGCCTTCAGTCCAGAACCCGGGCATTTCGCGGCCATCTTCGATGTCACGACCGAGCGCAAGAAGAGCAAAGCCCTGCTACAGGAAAGCGAGGAGCGATTCAGTCGCGCCTTCCAGTTCTTGCCCGCGGCGGCAGGCATCACGACTCTGCAAGAGGGGCGGTTCATCGCCGTCAACCGGGAATACAGCGAAGTGTTCGGGTACCAGGAAGACGAACTGCTGGGGCACGCCTCGAGCGAGTTCAACATCTGGGCCGACCCAAGGGATCGGGGCAAGGTGGTCTCCATGCTCGAAAGGGGAGAGGCCGTCCACTCCGTGGAGGTCCAGATCCGCCGCAAGGACGGCAGCCTGGGCTGGGTGTCCTATTCCGGGGAACGAGTCGTCATCAATGGCATGGACTGCCTGCTCTCGGGAGCCGTGGACATCACGACCCGCAAGCAGGCCGAGATCAGGAGCCAGGAGAGCGAAGCCCAACTCCGCCTTTTCGTAGAGTTCGCACCAGCAGCCATCGCGATGCTGGACACCGATCTGAAATACTTGGTGGTCAGCAGGCGCTGGCTCGAGGATTACAACCTCAGCAGGGATTCCATCATCGGTTGTAGCCACTACGAGATCTTTCCGGAAATTCCCCAGCGCTGGGTCGATATCCACAAACGCTGCCTGGCGGGAGCCGTAGAAAGCTGCGCGGCGGATCCCTTCCCTCGGGCCGATGGCAAGACCGACTGGGTCCGGTGGGAAATTCGGCCCTGGAGTCGTCCGGATGGTTCCATCGGCGGCATCATCATCTTTTCTGAAGTCATCACCAGTCAGAAAGAGGCCGAGGCTGGGAGGCTGAAACTTCAGGCTCAGCTACAGCAATCCCAGAAAATGGAAAGCCTCGGGATCCTGGCGGGGGGCGTTGCCCACGATATGAACAACGTGCTCGGAGCGATCCTGGGACTGGCCTCCGCCAACGTCCAGATCCAAGCCCCGGGAAGCACCACCTACGAGTCCTTCGAAACCATTGCCAAGGCCGCAGCCCGTGGCGGAGAAATGGTGAGGGGTCTGCTGGCTTTTGCCCGCCATGGGCAGGCTGAAGAGCGAACCCTGAATCTCAATGCCCTCCTCCAGGAAGAGGCGAACCTCCTGGAACGGACCACCCTTGCCAAGGTGAAATTGAGCCTGGACCTAGCTCCGGACCTTCATCCGATCAAGGGGGATGCAGGTACACTCGCCCACGCCTTCATGAACCTCTGCGTTAATGCCGTGGATGCCCTGCCCGATAACGGCACCCTTTCCATCCGTACCCGGAATGTCGGCTGGGAGTGGGTTGAAGTGATCGTAGAGGACACGGGAATCGGAATGTCCACCGAGGTCCTAGAAAAAGCCATGGACCCCTTCTTCACGACAAAGGGTGTGGGTAAGGGGACGGGATTGGGTCTTTCCTTGGTCTACAGCACCGTGAAAGCCCATCGAGGACAAATCGAGATCCAGAGTAAGCCAGGCCAAGGGACGGTGGTGCAGATGCGGTTCCCAGCCAGTGAACCTGTGATGACTGACCACAGAGTCGGTCCAGGGCCTCGGACCGAAGGACCAAAGCGAACGCTTAAAATCCTTTTAATTGATGATGATGAACTCATCCAGAACGCCAGCGGGATGGTCATTCAGACGCTAGGCCACTCGGTCACTCCGAGTTCGAGTGGCGAGGAAGCACTGGCTTTGATCAAGGCAGGGTTCATGCCCGACATGGTGATCCTGGACATGAACATGCCCGGGCTGGGTGGGAAGAGAACACTGCCTCTGCTGAGAGAAATGCTCCCGAATGTACCGGTCCTGTTGTCCACAGGTCGGACGGACCAGGCCGCTCTGGACCTGAGCAAGGCCCACCCGTTCGTGACCGTGCTGCCCAAGCCGTTCGCCATCCAGGAACTTCAAATGTGCCTTGAATCGCTCATTGGCGACTGACCTTCCCTTCTGCCGGACAGGTTCCCCGAGCCCCAGTCAGCCGGGGGCCTGGTCCTGGGGGCCGGGCGCGCCTTTCGGGTGTGACTCGAGGTGCGCCTGGAGTTCCTGCATGCTGAAGGGCTTGGACATCAAGGTGACATGCGGGTGGGCCTTCACCAGGTCCAGGGCAGCCTGGTCCACCCGCCCCGTGGCCAGCAGTACGGGCAGCAGCGGCCTCAGGGCCCGGAGCCGCGCCAGGGTCCCGGCGCCGCCCAGGCCCGGCATGTTCATGTCCAGGATGACCACGTCGGGCTCGTAGCCCCCTTCCAGCCGGGCGAGGGCGTCTTCGCCACAGAGCGCCGTGGACACGCGATGGCCGAGGGTCTCCAGGACCGACCGGACGGAGCTCTGGATCAGGTCATCGTCGTCGATCAGGTAGACCTCCAGGCTGGCTCCTGGGGGCCCTTCCGATTCCATCGAGGCGGCCTCCGGGGCCTGGGCCCGGGCGTCGCAGGCCGGGAATCGCAGCAGTACCCGGGTGCCCTGTCCCGGTTCGCTGTGGATCTCCATCTGCCCATGGTGGGCCATGATGGTGCTGTGCGTGATGGACAGGCCCAGCCCCGTGCCCTTGCCCTGATCTTTGGTGGTGAAGAAGGGATCCATGGCCTTGTCCAGAACCTCCTTCGTCATCCCGCACCCGTTGTCCTCCACCTGGACCTCGATCCAGTCGTGGTCCAGGTTGCGGGTGCGTAGGTTCAGGGTGCCCTGCTCCGGCATGGCCTGGACGGCGTTGACGCAGAGGTTCATCAGGACGTGGCTCAGGGCGCTCGCATCGCCCCGGATGGATCGGAGATCGGAGGCGAGGTCCATCTCCAGGCGCACCTTGGCGAGGGTGGTACGCTCCAGCAGCCGGGTCCCCTCCTGGATCAGCGCATTCATGTCCAGTTCCTTCTCCTCGGCAAGGCCCTGGCGCGCCAGGCTCAGGAGCCTCCGGATCAGGTCCCCCCCCCGGGTGCAGGCTTTCGTGATGGTCGCGAACGCACGCTGGGCGGGACTGCCCTCGGGCTGGATCTCGGTATGGACCGAAGCCAGGCCCAGGATGGCCCCCAGCACATTGTTCATGTCGTGGGCGACGCCCCCGGCCAGGATGCCCAGGCTCTCCATCCTCTGGGTCCGGGTGACCTGGGCCTCCAGCTGCCGCTGTTTCTCAGCCGCCGCAAGGTGGTCCAGCCCGAAGCCGACCGTCGCCGCGACCTCGTTCAGCAGGGCCACCTCCTGGGCCTGGAAGATATTGGCTTCGCTCGCGTAGATCATCAGAGCACCGGCCACCTTCCCCTCCACGTGGATGGGGACCGCAGCGGAGCCGCGCAGGCCGAAGGCTTCCGCCTTTGCGCGCCAGGGGAGGGTCCTGGGGTCCAGAAGGAAGTCCTGGCAGACCTGGATCCGGTCCTCCCGGATGCATAAGGAGGTCGGGCCGCGGCCCTCGGGCCGATCGTCGACGCTGATCAGGATCCCGTCCAGGTAGCCTACGGCCTCGCCCGCCATGGCCAAAGGTACGACCCGGCGGCTCGCGTCATCCAGCCAGCCCACCCAGGCCAGGCGGAAGCCGCCCTTATCCACCACGATGCGGCAGATGTCCTGGAGCAGTTCTTCACGGGTCTGCACCTGAGTGAGGCTCAGACCGATGTGGCTGAGCGTGTCGTAGAGATGGTTAAGGCGCTCGAGTTCGAGCGCCTGGGCCCTGCGCTCGGTGATGTCGCGGGTGACCCCGAAGATCCCCGTGGCCTGACCATGCTCGCCCCGCAGCAGGCTGGCCTTGACCTCCGTCCACACCGTCGAGCCGTCCCTCCGGTACTCTTCCAGTTCGCACGTGAATGCAGAGGAGGGCCCATCGGGGACGGCAGTCGCTGGAACCGATTGCAGGGCCTGCCGGACGAGCTCCATCGACGCGGGGGTCAGGATCTCCTCCAGGGTCTGGTGCATCGCTTCGGAGGGGGCGAAGCCCCTCAGCTTCTCCACCGAGGGGCTCAGGTAGGTGAAGCGGCCCTGAAGATCCGTGGTCCAGATCACGTCGGAGGCGTTCTCGGCGAGCAGCCGGAACCGGGCCTCGCTCTCCTTCAGCGCGTCCTCGGCGGCCTTCTGGGCCGTGACATCGCTCAGGATCCAGAGGACCCCCTTGCTCATGTCGGATGGATCAACGGCTCGGCCACTGTAACGGACCCAGAGGTGCTGGCCATCCTTGCGGATGAGGTCCTGCACTGTCTCGAAGGTTCCGCCGCCGGCCAGGACCGGGTAGGCTTCCTCGCCCAGCCGATCATAGGCTTCCTGGGTCTGGTACAGCATTCTTGTGGTCTGGCCGACCATCTCCGAGGCGGCGTACTGGAAGACGTCCGCCATCCAGGGGTTGATCCAGGCCTGCTTGCGATCGATGACCAGGGAGATCCCCACATTGGCGTTTCCGAGGATGATCTCCTGCTCCCGCAGGAGGCGCTTGAGGTCCTCCTGCGCCTTGATCCGCTCGGTGATGTCCTGGGCAAAGGCCAGAACGGTCGCCTGTCCCTGGTAGATCACGGTCCTTCCGGTGACCTCGACACTCACGGGGGTTCCGTCCCGGGTGAGGAAGCGTTCCTGGATCGGGGCCATCTCGGAGCCCTGCCCCAGGGCCCTTCTGACCCTCTCCTGCACCTGCTCCCGATCGTCGGGGTGGACCCGATCGAGGATGGACTGGCCGACCAGTTGGGATGCATCCGTGTACCCGAGGAGATGCAGGGCAGCGGGATTGACGTAGATGAATTTCCCATCCCTGTGGAGGAAGAGCGCCACGGGGCTTCCCTCCGCGATGATCCGGAACCGGGCCTCGCTCTCGGCCAGTTCATGCGTCCGGTCTTCCACCCGCTGCTCGAGGGTCTCGTTGGCCTGCCGGACCCGGTCCAACTGCTCCGACAGGGATGCCGCCATCAGCCTGAAATTGGAGATCAGGTGATTCGACTCCTGGAGGCCGCTGTGGGGCCAGTCGATCTCAGGGCCGCGGGCGGCCAGCCTGGCCGGCAGGTCCCTCGTGAACTCGCCGAGGGTTTCGATGGAGCGCGTCATCACCTTGCTGACCAGCTCGGCAACCGCCAGGGAGAGGATCACCATCAGGAGCAGCAGGGATAAGACCCTGGAGTAGCGGTCGAAGAGCGCCTTCTGGAAGGGAGCCAGGGGCTGCTCCAGGATGAGCTTCCACTCGGCCAGGTCGCCGATCCCGGATTCGGCCACATAGTACGTCCGGCTCCACCGCTCGATGGCCGGGGTATTGGACGGCAAAATGGGCGTCCACTGGCTCAACCCGTCCTCGAGGCGTTGGAGGGCGCCCTGCCCCCGCAGGAAGGGCGCCATGACCTTCTGGTCGGCCCGGTTGCTCAGGATGACCTTGCCGTTCCTGTCCAGCAGGGTGAATCGGACGCCCGTGCTTGACTGTTCCTGGGCAAGCAGTTCCTGGATGGGCCCCGTGTCCAGGACGCCCACCGCATAGCCCTGATATTCTCCGCGGGCGACGATCGGCGCGACCAGGGCGACGATGGGCGTGGGGCGGCCCACTTTGGCGACGACCGCTTCCGTGAACATGGGCTTGAGGGACTGCCGGAGGATCGGGATGAAGGGACGGTCGGCCCAGTTCTTGCCGATGGTCGGCTTTCCCAGGTCATCGACCAGGGGGCAGAAGGCATAGGAGGTGGCGTTACGGTCGATCAACCCGACCCGCAGGAAACTGCGGTCGGACTTCCTGGCCTGCTCCAGGTGGAGCTGCAGCAGCCGCGGAGGCAGAGAGGGAGCCAGTTCAGCAAGATCCACAATGGAATCCCGGCGGTGTTCTGCCCAGGTCTGCATCGCATAGACCGTGCGTCGGGCATCCTGGGTCAATGCGTCCCGGGTCTGCCGGTCGTAGGCTTTGAAGTCCTGCCGGCTCTCGATCGCCAGGAGGATCAGCGCTGGCCCCAGCACGAAGAAGGCCAGCGTGTTGTAGATGGCCTCCCGGTAGGCCAGCGACGACTTGCGCCGCAGGAGCATGACCCCGGAGAAGGCGAGGCGCGCCACAAGGACATTGGCCAGGCCGTTGACCGAGTCCTTCACCATGATGAACAGGGTGTTGCCCTGGGGGACCTTCATGACGAGGTGGTAGGACAGGTAGACGAGCGGCATCCCGACCAGGAGCCAGTAGAGGACATCCGCCTGCACGTATCCGATCCGGTGGCGGCTCTCGAGCCAGCCCACCACCGCGACCTCGGCCGTCATGATGACGAGGGCGTAGGGATGCCCCCAGAGCAGGACCAGGGGCAGGCTGATGAGGAGGGCCGCGGCGGAGCCCAGGGCGGTCCCGAACAGCTGCAGCGCCAGCATGGCGAAAATGCTGCCGAAGATGAAGTCGGCGTTGAAAAACAGGGTGAACTTGAAGTAGTTCCCCAGCATGCCCAGGGCGATGAGCCCCGCCAGCGCGAAGGCGCCCTTCACGCCAGGAATGGCCTTCCGTCGAATGGGGGCTGCGGGACCGGGGGCTTCCATGGGCTCAGGCGGCCTGGCTGGCGGCGTTACGTCTGGGCACGAGCTGTGAGCGCAAGGGGCCTCCCCGGAACCTCATCATAGGTTACCTGTTTATCGCCAAGTCCCTCCCGGAAATGAGTTTGGTCCCCGGCGGGCCCGGGGCGGGATGCGCCGCCTTAGCGGTTCGGCCCACCCGTGCGGTCAGGCCAACCGTTTTTCATAACAGCAGAACCGCAACCCGGGGCGGAAGCCGAGGCCGATCTCGCCGGCCAGCGCGTAACCCAGCTTCGGGAACAGCCGCCGGGTCGCTTCGTTTCGCGCGTTCGTGTCCACCCTCAGCACGGCGATCCCGCGGGACCTTGCCACGGCCTCGGCCTGGAGCATCAGGGCCATGGCGACGCCTCGCCCCTGGAAGGCCGGGTCCACGGCCAGACGGTGCACCACGATGGCCACTTCGGTGGGATCCCAGCCCACCTCGGCATACTCGGGTTCCTGGTCCGTGGTGATGGCGGCCAGGCCCGCGAGCTGCCCTCCGTCCTCGGCGATCCAGAGCTGACCCTCCTTCGCATCGCGCTCGAAGACGCCCGCATTCGGATACTCCGCATCCCACTGGAGGTTGCCGGCGGCCCTCATCCGTGGCACGACCCGGTGGATCAGCGCCATCACCGCAGGCACATCCTCGAGGCTTCCCGGTCGAACCTGCATCGCCTCCCCCTGGGCTCATCCTCCGGTGGACCCTAACCCAGATCGGGGGGCCGAAGAAGGTTCCCGGATAACAGATAAAAAATATTACACTGATAAAAAAATACACCGCCGTCCCGGAACTCATGCATGCTTTATGGCTGGATGCCCCGACATGTCCGCCCAGGGCGCTGCCTCTTGATCCACGTCCCCTGTCCCGCCATTTCTCGAAAGGAACCTTCCGTGCCCAAGACCGCCATCCAAGCCGAGCTCAAAGCCTTCCAGGCGCTGAGGACTGATCTCTACCACAAGGATTTCCTGCTGACCTGGGAGCATCCGGAGGAGGAGATCAAGGCCATCCTGGCGCTGGCGGAGGCGCTGAAGCTGCTGCACCAGGAGGGGAAGTCCTTCCGGGCCTTCGACACGGGGCTGGCCATCTCCATCTTCCGGGACAATTCCACCCGCACCCGGTTCTCCTTCGCGTCGGCGGCCAGCGCCATGGGCTTTACGCTCTCGGAGCTGGATGAGCAGAAGAGCCAGGTGGCCCACGGCGAGACCGTGCGGGAGACGGCCAACATGATCAGCTTCCTGGCGGAGGTGATTGGCATCCGGGACGACATGTTCCTGGGGGCCGGCCACACCTACATGCAGGAGGTGGGCGCGGCCCTGAGCGACGGGACCAGGCAGGGCGTGCTGCACCGCCGGCCCAGCCTCATCAACCTCCAGTGCGACGTGGACCACCCGACCCAGTCCCTGGCGGACCTGGCCTGGCTGCGGAAGCACTTCGGCAGCCTGGAGGCCCTCAAGGGGAAGAAGCTGGCCATGACCTGGGCCTATTCCCCCAGCTACGGGAAGCCCCTGTCCGTGCCCCAGGGCATCATCGGGCTCATGACCCGCTTCGGCATGGACGTGCGCCTGGCCCACCCCGAGGGCTACGGGCTCATCCCCGAGGTGCTGGAGGTGGCGAAGCAGAATGCGAAGACATCAGGCGGGAAGTTCTCCGTCTCGAACAGCATGGAAGAGGCCTTCGCGGGGGCCGACATCGTGTATCCGAAGTCCTGGGCGCCCTACCAGGTCATGCAGCAGCGGACGGAGCTGCTGCAGAAGTCGGACCAGGCGGGCCTGAAGGAGCTGGAGAAGGCCTGCCTGGCGAACAACGCGAAGCACAAGGACTGGGAGTGCGACCGGGCGAAGATGGACCTCACGGCGGGGAAGAAGGCGCTGTACATGCACTGCCTGCCGGCGGACATCACGGACGTGAGCTGCAAGGCGGGGGAGGTCTCGGCGGAGGTGTTCGAGCAGTACCGCATCCCGACCTACCACGAGGCCAGCTACAAGCCCTTCGTCATCAGCGCCCTCATGTTCCTCATGCGCGTGAAGGATCCCGCCGCCAGGCTCGGCGACATCGTCCAGCGCGCCCGCAACCTCAGCATCT
>CAIYNT010000312.1 GCA_903927605.1 uncultured Holophagaceae bacterium | reverse complement strand
TCCACACGAAGACGAAAGAAATATTTCTTTAACCACGAAGACAGGAAGACCACGAAGGAAAAGAATGAAGACGGTGTTCTTGCTGTTCTTCGTGGTCTTTCCGTCTTCGTGGTGAATCGCTTTCTGGATTGAATCAGTTGTTCTTCGCCAACTGATCGAATGCCTGTTTCAGTCCGCTGTGGATGGCCTGAATGTCGGCGGACTTCCACAGCTTCTGGTCTTCCCGGACAAAGGTGGTCAGGTCGTTCCGGTTGTCGAAGCGGGCCACCGGCAGGTGGTAGATCCTGGTTTCGTAGCGGTCGCCGTGCTGGATGGTCCGCTCCACGCGGATGGTGCCCGGGCGGTCGCTCTGCGCCATGAGCCAGGCCATGTCATCGCAACCGTACTGGCCGAGCATCACTTCCATGGGCACGCTGTGGTGGAGGATGCTGCCCTGGCCATCCGGACGGCCCCGCTCGATGTTCTTGCGGCGGCTCTCGGTGGGTTCCACCCAAACATAGAGCACGGCAGCCTTCTCCAGGATGGCGGGTGACAGCCTCTGGAAGGCTGTCTCGTAGCCCTGGGGTGGGCAGAGGGGGAAGGCCGAACCATTGGCGCCACCCCGGGCGGCCTCGATCACCAACGTGCAGCCTGCCTTGTCCTGGGCGTTCTGGCGGTTGAGGGCATCCAGCTCAGCGCGGCACTCGGCTTCCAGGGCATTGGCCAGGTGCAGGCGGAGGCGATGGGGGATCTCCCCCAGGGGCTGGGAGAGGCCGGCCTTGGCATGGGCGGCATCCAGGCGGTCGAAGATGTGCTGGGCCGCGCTGGGCGCCTCGATCTGGCGGCTGGCCATGAGGTTGGCATGGTCCTCGTTCAGCAGCTCGATGAGTACCGCCCAAGTCCAGGGGTCGAGGAAGGGGCGGTTGGGACCGTAGTAGTAGGCGTAGCCCAAGCCATTCGCCTTCAGCTCATCGTCGATGCGGTGCATGAGGTGGACGTACGGATAATCATCCAGCTGCAGGGTGGGTCCCATGTGGAAGTCATTCCGGCACTGCTCCGGCGTCAGGCTGGCCAGGTAGCGGCGCACCTCCGACTTGCCCGAAGCCGGCAAACTGAAGAGCAGGATGGTATCGAGCAGCTGGGTCATGGGTTTCACCGTGCGAATCCTCAAATATGCCACGCCACTCGCGCCCGTGCCCATGTTATGCCTGGAGCATGCGTGACCGCGAGATCGTCGAACGCGTCCGGGACGCGACGGACTTGCTGACCCTGGTGGGCTCAGCGGTGAAGCTCCGCAAGCAGGGCTCGGCCCATGTGGGCCGCTGCCCGTTCCACGCCGAGCGCAGTCCCAGCTTTCAGGTGGTGCCGGGCCGGGGCTTCTACCACTGCTTCGGCTGTGGCAAGCACGGCGATGCCTTTTCGTGGCTCATGGAGCGGGAGGGCATGACCTTCCCCGAGGCCCTGGAGCAACTGGCCCGGGCCGCCGGAATCGATCTGCCCCAGCACCGGGAGCGGCCCTCCGCTGAGGTGGACCTGGAGACCCGCATGCGTGCTGCGCTGGATGCGGCCCAGGCGTTTTTCGAGACGCAGTTGGCTCGGCACGAGGGAGCCAAAGCCTACTTGCGCGACCGCGGCTACCAAGGCCCCTTCCTGGCGGAGGCTGGTTTCGGTATGGCACCGGATGCCTGGGATGCCCTGGTGAACCATCTGCGCAGCCTGAACTTCTCCGGTGAATTGTTGGAGCAGACGGGCCTGGCCAGCCGCAGCGAAAGGGGCTCGCAGATCGACTTCCTGCGCAACCGCCTGACCATCCCCATCCACGATGCGCGGGGCCGGGTGGTGGCCTTTGGTGGCCGCGTCATGGGCGAAGGTCAACCGAAGTACCTCAACACCCGCGACACGCCGCTCTTCCACAAGGGGGGCACCCTCTTCGGCTTCCACCGGGCCAAGGGCGCCATGAAGGATGGAGCCCTGGTGGTAGAGGGGTATTTCGACGTGCTGCAACTCCACCAGCACGGCATCCACCAGGCGGTGGCGGCCCTGGGCACAGCCCTCACCGAGGAACACCTCAAGGTCCTGGGCCGCTATACCCGCCGGGTCACCCTCTGCTTCGATGGCGATGCCGCGGGCCGCCGGGCCATGGAAAAGAGTTTGAGAATGGCCCTGCCACTGGGCTTCGAGGTGCGCCTGCTGGAACTGCCCCAGGGCGAGGACCCGGACACCTGGTGCCTCAAGCTGGGCGGCGAGGCCTTTCGCGCACTCTTGCGGGCCGCGCCCGACTGGACTTCCTTCATGGTGGATCGGGCCATGGAGGGCAAGGATCTGCGTCGCATCACCGACCGCATGGGCGCCTTCAAGGACCTGCTGGATTTCCTGCCCTACCTGCCCCGCACCACGGAAAGCCGCGACCTCTTCGCCAGCCTGGCCCACCAACTCCAGGTGCCCCTGCAGGAACTGGATCGGGCCGTAAGAGGCCGGCAGACACCCACTCAACAACCGGAGGCGGCCGCCGGGGGAGTCCCTATTCTGCCGGAGCTTGATGACCTCATCCGCAGCCTCCTCCTGTTGAGCACCGCTGGCCAATGGCGGCGCATTCAGGAGGCTCCCCCCGCCTGGTGGGAAAGCCTGGACGGCGCACCTCTGCTACAGGCCCTGCTGGACGCCGAAGGGGAGATCACCCAGCTTCCAGAGGGCGCCGTGGCCGCCCTCCGGCACCTGGAGGCCCAGGCCAGTCGCCAGGAGGAGGCCGGCCGGGACCTTGAATCCCTCCTGGTGAAGCTTGAGCTGAACTACCTCGACCGGGAGATCCAGGCCAACAACCGCCTCCTCCAGGATCCGAAGACCATGGTGGATGCACCCCTCACCAGGCAGGTCGAGATCCGTCAGAACGACCTGATTGGACGAAAGACCAAGCTTTCACAGCGCCGGAGGGGCCCGCGCTGACCGTCTCCGGGCCTTGGCCCTTGCCTGAATCCACAAATTCCGTATACTGAAAAGTTCCGGACTCGGCCGGTACATTGGCCGAGTTCTGCATATCCCTCGGCCACCGGGTCCCCCGGTCCGATGTTCGCAGCGCTCTTTGAGGTCCGAATGGTTCCGACGCCGCACCGCGACAGCTACTACACCCTGACCAAAGCACTGATTTCCATCGGAAGGAAAAACGGATTCCTGCTGGTTGACCAGCTCAATGACTTCCTCCCCATGACCGCCTCCAATCCCACGGACCTCGAGGTGGTCATGGGTTTGTTCGCGCGTCTGGGCGTGGGCATCGGCGCCACGGAGGAAGAAGCCCAGGCCGCCCGCGAGGCCATTGAACCCGAGTTCATCTTTGTGGAGGGGGGCGGCAAGGGCGACAAGGATCTCGAAGTCGAGATCGACAGCCCCGACAGCGACAAGTTCAACGACCCCGTCCGCATGTATCTCAAAGAGATGGGCACAGTGCCCCTCCTCAAGCGCGAAGACGAAGTCGAGATCGCCAAGCGCATCGAGATCGGGGTCCGCAGCGTCATGCGCGCCCTCTCCCGGTCGCGCCTGGCCGCCAGCCTGCTCATCGACATCGGCCGGATGCTCAAGGAGAACCCGGGCAAGATCCGCGAAGTGGTGGGCCTGTCTGATGAAGTGGATGACGACGAGGATGCCGAGAGCACCTCCGCCACCCAGCATGTGCACCACCAGTTCGAGAAGCTGCTGGTCTTCGACCAGGCCCTGCAGGATCTCCTGGCCCTCAAGGTCCAGGTCGACGCCGGCACCAAGACCCTGCCCAAGCGCCGCAAGCTCGGTCGCGAGATTCTCCAGGCCCGCGGCCGCCTGTCTCGCCAGATCCGCAAGCTGGGCCTCAACAGCCTTGCCGTCACGCGCCTCATCGATCGCATCACTCACCAGCACACCCAGGTGATGGCCGGTGAGCGCAAGTGCCGCGAGCTGCGGGACCGGCTGAAGAACCCCGCCTTCGCCAAGCTGAAGGACAAATACAAGGATGAACTGGCCCACATCGAAAAGACCCTGGCGGAGTTCTTCATCAAGTACGAGACCACCAGCGAGCAGTTCCACAAGGATTTCAACAGCCTCAAGGGCGCGGAAAGCATCAGTCGCGCCGCCAAGGCGGAGCTCATCGAGGCCAACCTCCGCCTCGTGGTCAGCATCGCCAAGCGGTACACGAACCGCGGCCTGCAGTTCCTCGACCTGATCC
>CAIYNT010000311.1 GCA_903927605.1 uncultured Holophagaceae bacterium | reverse complement strand
TTGGCGGGGCTGACGGGGCTCGAACCCGCGACTTCCAGCGTGACAGGCTGGCACTCTAACCGACTGAGCTACAACCCCTTGTTTTGTTGCACTTCACCAGGTGGCTGGTGGGCGATGACGGGCTCGAACCGCCGACATGCTGCGTGTAAGGCAGCCGCTCTACCGACTGAGCTAATCGCCCGAATCGCCGAACCAAGATCCTCCCACAGGGGGTGGGAGGGGTCAAGGCGAAAGCTCCGTATTGAGGGATCCGCCCCTCTCTGGTAACTTGTTAGGACTTCCGTGCCAGAAGGTTCCCGCGGACCAATGCTGGCGTCGGTGCGACCCTGGCTGAACCATCAGCCGAGGTCTTGGGATGTCTCTGGAGGGTGGCCTGTGGCGCTGCTGGAACTGGCAAATTTGACGCTCCGATCACCCGAAGGGGAGGGCCCCATCGCGCGCATCCTGGCCCAGATGCCGGATCCCATGCGCCCGGACCTGCCAGCCCTCCTGTTCGTGATCGTGCTGCTCGTGGTGTTGTACCTCTACCTCCGCGTGGTGTTCTTCAAGCCCATCACGAAGGTGATGGAGGATCGGGATCGCGATCTGGACGCTGGCGGAGACAGCAAGGCCCAGGCTGCGGAGAAGCTGGAAGCCCGGCAGAGGGACTATGAAGTGCGGCTGAAGGACCTTCGCACCCAGGCTTTCGAGGCGCGTAAGGACCTGGCGGATGCGGCGGGCAAGGAGAAGCATCGTCTGCTCGACGAGGCCAGGAGCAAGGCTCAGACCGAGCAGCGGGCGGCCCTGGAATCCCTGAAAACCCAGCAGGACTCGGCCAAGCAGGATCTGCTGGCCCAGGTAGACGCCCTGGCCGAATCCATGGCCCAGACCCTTCTGAAGCAGGCCTGAGCATGACGAAACTGACCCGACTCTCCCTGGCCGCTCTGTTGTCGTTCAGCCCTCTGGCGCTGATGGCCCAGATCCACCAAACCACCCAGGCCGCCGAGAAGCATGAGGCGCCTGCTGCCAACCAAGAGGCCCAGCCCGCAGGGCACGAGGGGCAGCCTCCCGAAGGCCACGGTACTCCCGAAGCCACTCATGGCGAGGGGGCCCACGAGGCTGAACCCGGCCATGGAACGGGCCATCATGGCCCGGCCATGAAACTTTTCGGCATGGAGTTTGGCAACGGCGGTGCCTTTTTCGTCCAGCTCCTGAACTTCGCCATCTTCGGTGGGGCCCTCTTCTTCCTCTTGAAGGGTGCCTTGTCCGCCATGTTCAAGTCTCGCAAGGAAGAACTGGAGACCATGCTCTCCCAGGCGGAGAAGGACAGGATAGAGAGCGAGGCCCAGATAAAGGCCATGGAAGTGAAGATGGCCGGGCTCGAGGGTGAGATGGCTGGCATCCTCGACAAGGCCAAGGTCGATGCCGAGGTCGAGAAGCAGCATGTGCTGGAGGCCGCCAAGGCAGAGGCAATCCTGATCCTTACCCAGGCCCAGGCCGAGATCGGCTACCAGAAGCGTCAGGCTGAGCTGGAGCTGCGGGCCCTGGTGGCCGAGCTGGCTGTCGAAGGCGCTGCCAAGCGCCTTGAGGCCAGGCTGCAGGGACCCGAAGCCGCCAAGGCCGTTGATCGAGCCATTCAGCAGATTGGAGGCGCCCAATGAGCAGCCGCCTGACCGCCCGACGCTACGCCAAGGCCCTCCTCCAGATAGGCGACAAGCAGAACAACGTGCCCGTGCTTCAGAAAGAGCTGGAGACCGTGGCCGCTGCTGTGACCGCCAATGCGGACCTATCCCGCCTGGTGGCCTCGCCGCTGGTGCTCCCCGCCAAGAAGGCCGAGGTCTTCGGGACCATTCTCGCCGCCGCGAAGGTGAGCGAAACGTTGCGCCACTTCTTCCGTGTGGTGGCAGGGGCCGGCCGCCTAAACCTGCTGCCGGACCTCCGCCGCACCTTCGCTGATCTGGTGGATGAACGCGCGGGCCTTGTGGAAGCCAAGGTGACCAGCGCCCAACCCCTTTCGGATGCCCAGGCAAAGGCTCTCATCGCCTCCCTGACCACGCGCACGGGCAAGACCATCCGCTTGACCTGGCACCAGGATCTGACTCTCCTTGGCGGCGTGAAGGTCCAGGTGGGCTCCACGGTCCTGGATGCCTCGCTTCTGGGCCAGCTCCGTCAGCTCAAGACCCAACTGCTTTCCGCTTAATCCGGCAGATCCACTTAATTCCCAGTCGCTATTCAACCGCAGGTTTGGAGGACTTCATGGACATTCGCGCGGAAGAGATCTCCCGCATCATCCGCAGCCAGATCGAAGGCTTTGACGCCCAGTTGGACGTGGCCGAAGTGGGCACGGTCATCAGCGTCGGCGACGGCATTGCCCGTGCTTATGGCCTTGAGAAGGCCATGTCCGGCGAGCTGCTGGAACTTCCCCATGGTGTGATGGGCCTCGCCTTCAACCTGGAGGAGGATAACGTCGGCATCATCCTGCTGGGCGACGCGGCGGCCATCAAGGAAGGCGACACGGTCAAGCGCACCGGCAAGATCATGTCCGTCCCCGTGGGACCTGCCTTCGTGGGCCGGGTGGTGGACGCCCTGGGCAACCCCATCGACGGCAAGGGCCCGACCCAGGCGGCCCAGACCAACCCCATCGAGCAGATCGCCCCAGGCATTGTGGACCGCAAGAGCGTGCACGAGCCCATGCAGACGGGCCTCAAGGCCATCGACAGCCTGATCCC
>CAIYNT010000310.1 GCA_903927605.1 uncultured Holophagaceae bacterium | reverse complement strand
CCAGCCGCTCTTCCTCCATCCCCAACGCCGGGCCGATCAATTCTTCATCTCCCAGGACAACGATCTCGTTGGGCAGCTTGTCGAAGATGTACGGGACCTGGAGATCATCGTTGACTCGGATGAGATCACCCTCATCGACATCCACCCCAAGAATTCCAACCGCTTCTTCAAGAAAGTGGATGACCCTTTCTCTCCCCTTCGCTTTGCGCTGGCCGCCGAGCAGGTGTACGTCTCGGCTTTTAATTTCCAACATGTCAGGCATGCACTGATCTTCCATGATGTTGATCTGACCCCAGATTGGACGGACTTAGAGCGAGCGTCGGACCAGATGGTGGACGAAATCCAGGCCTGGATGAGTTTCCTGGAACCAGGTTCCTGGTCCCATCCACGAAATCTAGATCAGAAGCGCCAGCAGGAGGCGCTGTCCATGCTGGATCACTTCCGTCAGGTGGTGGGAAGGGCCAGTGGAGAGGCGGGCGCCCTGGCCTGGGCCAACCTCGGGAAATTGCACGCCGCCATGGGCCATCGGGGCGAAGCTCTCCACGCCTTTGGCCGGGTGTTGGATCTCCGTCCTGACTTCATCCGAGCTGTCATCCGGGTGGCCTGGGCGGCCCTCCAGCTGGATTCTACTGCACTGGTCGATCGGGCCATCCTGCAGGCCCAATCCATTAACCCGGACTACTTCGATCTGGGGAATCTCCTTCAAGCTCGGTTTGCCGTGACCAAGGCTGGGAAGACCGCGGATGAGGCGATTGCCAGTACTGGAGCGCAGATGGATCAGAATGGGATCCCATGGTGATCGGGGTCGATTTCGACAACACCCTGATCTGCTATGACCAGGTATTCCATCGAATCGCCGTGGAGGAAGGTCTGATCCCCCATGATTTTCCGGCGCAGAAGAGAGCCGTTCGTGATGCCATCCGAACCTTAGCGGCGGGGGAGGCCGGGTGGCAGCGTCTCCAGGGCATGGCCTATGGTCCCCGGATCCGTGAGGCCTCTCAGGCGCCAGGGGCCATCGAGTTCCTCCGACACTGCGGGAAAGAGGGTATCCCTGTTTTCATCATCAGCCACAAGTCTGAGTTTGCAACATCTGATCCCACGATGACGCCCTTACGCGCAGCAGCCCGGACGTGGCTGACATCCCAAGGTTTTTTTTATGGCACGGGGCTCACCCTCGAGTCTCTCCGCTTCGGGTCTACCCGCCAGGAGAAGGTTGGTCATATCCGCGACCTGGCCTGCACCCACTTCATCGATGACCTGGAAGAGACCTTCCGGGAACCCGAATTTCCTCTGACAACCCGCGGTTTCCTTTATCAGCCTGGGAATGGAGTAATCCCGGCCAACCTTCCCGACATCGAAGTTGTCTCCTCTTGGGATCATCTTAAGGAGAGGCTTTTCGGTGTCTAGGTTGGAACAGAACCTTCCTCTGCCCGCGCTGAGCCAGCTCCTGGGCGGACGACCGAAGGAGGTAGTGCTGCTTGGGGGAGGCCGAAATAGCCGGGTCTACCAAGTGTTGGATCCTGGTGGTCGTGTCTACGCCCTCAAGCAGTATTTTCACCACCCCGCGGATCCTAGGGATCGCATGGGAGT